>JBGPOB010000373.1:0-3485 GCA_041487815.1 Xanthobacteraceae bacterium
CACGGCTCGCCATTGTCGAGGCGGATCGTAGCGCCGACGCCGGGGCGATTGTTAGATGGATCGGAAAAATAAAGAACTTTCGGCATGGGCGGAATAATAAGCGCGGCCTCGCCCAGACGCGAGCCGTGAATCGAAAAAGCCCGGCGCGATGGCTGGGCTTCCGTAGGATCGCGGAAGCGCCCCGGCGCGAAAGAAGTTTCTCCAATACCGGCCGCCAAACTGGCCGGTTGACAACGTCGAACTCGATTCGAAGAACCCGCAAGTCGCGGCGCGCGTGCTCACTGCGGTTCGAGCCGGGCGCACGCTGCAGCCGGCGCGCCGCAATCGCGCCGAGAATGTCCTGACACGGATCGCGCAAACCCCGACATTGTCGCGCGATGTCTCCGACATCGTCGAACGGACGCTCGCGGCCACGTGAGATCTCTGTCAAGAGGTGAGCGCAAGGATTCGCCCGGCGTGTGGAAATCGCCGGAAGTGCCTGTGCCACAGCGCCTTTATAAATTTTTTGATCGCCGAAAATAATTTCGAATTTTTGATTCGGCGACTCTCGACAAGAGTCGGCGATTGGATTCAAATGAAAGTGATTCGGTGAGAGATGCGGCACATCCTGACCGATCACTGGGATGGGGATAATCCGAACGGAGGCCATGAATGGCGCCCGCTCGAACAGCGAGCGCGCCAGCAAGTACGGATTCGATCAAGGGGCTAGCTCAATCTGTTGCAAAGCCGGCGTATCGGCGCTTGCTCATTGCCGAACCAGCCTTGCGGCGGGCGGTACCGATTCTGATTGTAGCGTTTCTTGTCACCATGGCCATCGGCACCATGGTGCAAATCAGCGATCATCGACGCCAGGCACTTGTCAGCATCACCCGCGAACTCGACGGGGTTGCCAATCAAATTGCCGAACACTTTAACCGCGACATTGCCGCGCGAACATTTCCCGCAGCGCAAGATCTTCAGAACTATATCAACGATGCGTTTCGCCGTTTCGCGATGCCTGGCCGCATCCTGCTCGTAAATGCCGCGAACGGCGTCGTAGTCGCTGGCGCGCCGTCAACAGGCGACGCGGGTCAACATCTGCGGGAGATATTCGGCTCTCCGCAGGATCTTGCCGCGCTCGCGGCAATAGGCGGGATGCTCGAAATCTCACTGCCCGACGGCGACGCCGCGTTCGCCACCTTGCGCAATGTGGCAGCCCCTTATGGACAATTTGCCGTCATTCAGGACAGATCAACGGCGCTTGCCGGATGGCGATCCGATGCAGCGCTGACGATGACCTTGTCGGCGACGACCGGGTTTGTGGTGCTGATCCTCGGATTTGCATTTCATTGGCAGGCCACGCGCGCGCGCGAGGCCGACGTCATCTACGACATGGTACGCGAACGCATCGACACCGCGCTCAATCGGGGACGCTGCGGATTGTGGGATTGGGATCTGGCGCGCGGACGAATTTTCTGGTCGCACTCGATGTTCGACATTCTTGGATTGGCGCCGCGCAACGATCTGTTGAGCTTTGGCGAAGTCAGCGCGCTCATCCATTCTGACGACGTCAAGCTCTATGACCTTGCCGCCGAGGCTGCGAGCGGCAAAGTCAAGTTTATCGATCGCGATTTCCGAATGCGCCATGCGCGCGGATACTGGGTATGGCTGCGCGCGCGCGGGGAAATTGCGCGTCAGCCCAACGGCGGCGGCGCGCATCTCATCGGAATTGCGGTTGATGTGACCGAGCAGAAGAACCTCGTCGCCAAGACCACCGCCGCCGACATCCGTCTGCGCGATGCCATTGAAACCATACCGGAGGCGTTCGTCCTGTGGGACGCCGATAACCGGCTCGTTCTATGCAACTCAAATTTCCAGGCTCTCCACGACCTGTCGGCTGTCGCGATCAAACCGGGCACGCCCTATGACGTCGTCGTCGCCGCGGGGCGCAAGCCCGTCGTGCACCGGCGGATCGAGAACGATGGCGCGGCGACGTTTGGCGCGCGAACGTTCGAAGCGCGCCTCGACGACGGCCGTTGGCTCCACATCAGCGAGCGCCGCACCAAGGACGGCGGTTATGTCTCCGTCGGCACCGATATCACCGCACTCAAGCTGCACGAAGAAAAGCTGATGGAAAGCGAGCGCCGGCAAATGGCCACCATCGCCGATCTGCGGACGTCGCAGCAGGCACTGCGATCGCAGACGCTCGAACTCGCGGATCTTGCCGAGAAATACGCCGAGGAAAAGACGCGTGCGGAGGAAGCCAGCCAGGCGAAGTCGAAATTCCTCGCCAACATGAGCCACGAATTGCGCACGCCCCTCAACGCCATCATCGGATTTTCCGAGATCATGGAATCGGGCATGTTTGGGCCGCTCGGCGCGGATAAATACAACGAGTATTGCAGCGACATAAGGGCAAGCGGGCTTTACCTGCTGGAAGTCATCAATGACATCCTCGACATGTCGCGGATCGAAGCCGGCCGCCAGCGGCTGCACTGGGTGGACGTCGATCTTGAGCGGATTTTGCAGGACTCCATGCGCGTCGTATCGGCGCGCGCACAGGACAAGAATGTCGCACTGACGGCACGCATCGCACCCAACGTCCAGTTCAAGGGCGACCGGCGCGCGGTCAAGCAAATCCTCCTCAACCTGCTCACCAATGCGGTCAAGTTCACGCCCGAAGGCGGCCGCGTCATCGTGCGCGGCCGCGCGTCGCACGCCTGCGTCTTTATCGCAATCAAGGATACCGGGATCGGCATTCCCGAATCGGCGCTCGGCGGCCTCGGCCGCCCCTTCGAACAGGTCGAAGGCCACCACACCAAAAGCTATCAGGGGTCGGGGCTGGGCCTCGCCATCGCCAAGTCGCTGGTGGAATTGCACGGCGGCAGCATGCGCATCCGCTCGACGGTTGGCGTCGGCACCTTGGTGATTGTGCGCATGCCGCTCGAACGCCGGCCCCTCAATGCCGCCGAACTTGCGAGCGTTGCGGCCTGACCGTTGGCGCCTTGCCCGCTAACGCTCAAGCCCGTGGCGATACGCTGAGAATGCGATTGAAGCAATCGCGCACCCGCGCCTGTGTTTCCGAAAGATGCGCTTCAAGCGTCGGGAAATCCGGCACGTCGCCGGCCCGCGCCAACAACCGCAAAAGACTGGCGCCGGCGGCGTCCGGATTGAACGTTCCCGGAACGCACAGCCGCAATATCTGTGTCAGGTTGTGATAGAGCCGCACCGCCGGCCGCAAAATCTCGGCGTCAGCGGGCTCCAGCACGCCAAGTCGCGCGGCGTTGTCTAGGACGCGCGCGGTGTTGGTGTCGAGAATGGCCGGATGGCGGGACGCATGAACTAGTTGCAGGTATTGCGCGATGAATTCCACGTCGAGCAGGCCGCCCGCGGCATCCTTGATGTCCCAACGCTCGCCTTCTCCGCGTTCGGTCGCCACGGCGCGGCGCATGTCGGCGACGGCTGCCGCAACGTCCGCGGCCTCGCGCGGCACGCCCAGGACATCC
>JBGPOB010000374.1:0-3438 GCA_041487815.1 Xanthobacteraceae bacterium
TGCCCGCGCCGCGCGCGTCGATGTTCGCGTGGGCGCCGCTGCCTGAGCCCTTTCGCACCATCGGCAGCGTCGAATTCGCTACGTTGCTGGTGGAAAAGGCCGAGGTCGCGGTATCGCCTGGCATCGCTTTCGGCGAGCACGGCGAGGGGTTCGTGCGGATCGCGCTCGTCGAGAACGAGCAGCGCATTCGGCAGGCCGCGCGCAATCTGCGACGTTTTCTTGAAACCGCGCCGGAAAAATTGCACAACGTCGTTCCGCTCGCCAAGCGACGCTGACGCGTCCGCGCTTCCCAGACCCCGGCCCACGCATGGTTGCCTCCTTGAAAGTCGGTATTGCCGGGCTCGGAACCGTCGGCGAGTCGGTGGTGCGGCTGATTGCGCAGCAGCGCGCGACGATCGCCGCCCGCTGCGGCCGGTCGGTCGAAGTCGTCGCCGTCACGGCGCGATCGAAGTCCAGGACGCGCAGCATCGAGTTGCGCAAGATCCGCTGGGTCGATAGCGCCAAGAAGCTTGCGACCGACGACGAGATCGACGTCTTCGTGGAGCTGATCGGCGGGGAGGGCGATCCGGCCAAAGGCGCGGTCGAGGCCGCGCTCGCCGCCGGCAAATCGGTCGTCACCGCCAACAAAGCGTTGCTGGCGCGCCACGGCGTGGCGCTCGCCGCGTTGGCGGAGGAAAAAGGCGTCGCGCTGAATTTTGAAGCCGCGGTCGGCGGGGCGATCCCGATCGTCAAGACATTACGTGAAGGCATGGCGGGCAATTCATTCGCGCGCGTCTACGGCATCCTCAACGGCACGTGCAATTACATTCTCACGCGCATGGAGCGCGAAAATCTATCGTTTGCCGATTGCCTCAAGGATGCGCAGCTCCTGGGCTACGCCGAGGCTGATCCGGCCTTCGATATTGAAGGCCATGATACCGCCCAGAAACTTGCGATCATCGCAAGCCTCGCGTTCGGGACGCGCGTTAATCCGAATGCGGTCTATGTCGAGGGTATTTCGTCGCTGTCGCCGGAAGATCTTGAGGCCGCCGACGAGTTTGGCTATCGCGTCAAGTTGCTGGGTGTCGCGGTGCGCACGGAGGCCGGCATCGAACAGCGCGTCCACCCATCGATGGTGCCGAAGGAGACCGCGATCGCCCAGGTGATGGGCGTGACCAACGCGGTGTCGATCGACGCCGACGGCCTGTTGCCGATCACGCTGGTTGGGCCCGGCGCAGGCGGGGCCGCAACGGCTTCAGCTGTCGTCGCCGACATCGGCGACATCGCGCGCGGCGTGCGCTGCGCGCCGTTCGGGCGGCCGACGGCCACGCTTGCCACCAGCGCCAAGGCACCGATGCAACGCCACGAGGGCGGCTACTACATCCGCCTGCTCGCGGTCGATCGCCCCGGCACGTTCGCGACCATCGCCAAGCATCTTGCCAGCGAAAAAATTTCCCTTGAATCGATCGTCCAGCGTCGCCCCGGCGCCCAGCCGCACGGGGGCGACGATCCGAAGAGCCCGAACGCGCCGGCGCCGGTCATTTTGATAACCTATGCGACCACCGAAGATGCGGTGCGGAGAGCATTGAACGCGATCAAGAAACAGGGTGTTATCGCGGGTCATCCGCAAGTCATCCGGATCGAAAAGAACTAGGCCGGTTTCGGCCGATATTGAGGACACGCAGGCAGAGGAACCTATGGCCACGACCATCACCATTCAGCCGCACCAGGCGCTCGAGCGCATAATGTCGCTCGAGATCGTGCGCGTTACCGAGCGCGCCGCGGTGTCGGCCGCGCGGCTGCGCGGGCGCGGTAACGAGAAGGATGCCGATCAGGCCGCCGTCGATGCAATGCGGCGCGAGCTGAACAATCTGCCGATCGACGGTACCGTGGTCATTGGCGAAGGCGAAAGGGATGAAGCGCCGATGCTGTTCATCGGCGAAAACGTCGGCAACAGGAACGGGCCGAAGGTCGATATCGCGGTCGATCCGCTCGAGGGCACGACCTTGTGCGCCAAGAACATGCCGGGCGCGATCGCCACCATGGCGATGGCGGAAGGCGGCACGCTACTCAATGCACCCGATGTCTATATGGACAAGATCGCGATCGGTCCCGGCTACAAGAAAGGCGTCGTCGACCTCGATGCGTCGCCGCAAGATAATATCCGCGCACTGGCCAAGGCCAAGGGCGTCAAGCCCGGCGATATCACCGCGCTCATTCTCGACCGGCCGCGCCACGCCGATCTCATCGCCGCCGTACGCAAGGCGGGCGCGTCGGTCAGTCTGATCACCGATGGCGACGTTGCTGGCGTCATCCATACCGCCGATCCGGAGGTTACCGGCATCGACATTTACATTGGCATCGGCGGCGCGCCCGAGGGCGTGCTGGCGGCGGCGGCGCTGCGCTGCATCGGTGGGCAGATGCAGGGCCGTCTCGTGCTCGATACCGAGGAGAAGCGCGAGCGCGCCCGGAAAATGGGCATCAAGGATCCACGCAAGAAATATACAATAGAGGAGATGGTGCGGGGCGACTGCCTGTTCGCGGCCACCGGCGTCACCACCGGGTCGATGCTGCGCGGTGTGCGGTTTCGCGACACCATGATCGAAACCGAGACGGTGGTGATGCGCTCAACCACCGGCACGGTGCGCTGGATCAGGGCCGAGCATCGGCAACTGGAAAAATTTCGGCTGGAGTGAAACGATCCGCGAGCCGGAGTTCATCCGGCATGCGGACAAGAGTGTGTGGAGGGTCAGGCAATGAAAACCGAAACGATCGAATACAAGGACGGCTCGACAGTGCTCGAGGGCTTCGCGGCCTATGACGAGAAAGGTGGCAAGCGCCCCGGCATCCTGGTAGTGCCGGACTGGATGGGCGTCTCAAAATTTTCAAACAAGCGCGCCGAGATGCTTGTGGAACTTGGCTACAACGCGTTCGTGGCCGATATCTACGGCAAAGGCGTTCGGCCAGTGAAGATGGAAGACTGCGCCGCAGAGGCTGGCAAGTATCAGAAGAATAGGCCGTTGATGCGCGCTCGCGCACGTTCGGCGCTGGATGCGCTTCGCAAGTTGCCAAACACGGACGCCGGCAAGCTCGGTTCGATCGGCTACTGCTTCGGCGGCACGACCATCCTTGAACTTGCCCGCGACGGGGCCGACGTGAAGGCAACCTGCAGCTTCCACGGCAATCTCAACACGCCGAATGTCGCGGATGCCAAGAAAATCAAAGGACACGTTCTGGTGTTGCACGGCGCCGACGATCCGATTGTGCCGGATACCGAAGTGCTGGCTTTTGAGAAAGAAATGCGCGACGCAAAGATTGACTGGCAGATGGTGGCTTACGGCAATGCCGTACACAGCTTTACCAACTGGAACATTCCACCCAATACGCCCGGGCCCGTCGCTTACAACGAGAAGGCGGACAAGCGCTCGTGGATCGCCATGAAGGACTTCTTCAAGGAAA
>JBGPOB010000375.1:0-3433 GCA_041487815.1 Xanthobacteraceae bacterium
AGGTCCATCGGGTTCATGCCGGCCGCGACCGACTTGGAGCCTTCCTTGACGATCGCCTGGGCAAGAACGGTGGCGGTGGTGGTGCCGTCACCGGCGAAGTCCGAGGACTTCGAGGCGACTTCGCGCACCATCTGCGCGCCCATGTTCTCGAACTTGTCTTCGAGTTCGATTTCCTTGGCGACGGTGACGCCGTCCTTGGTGATGCGGGGAGCGCCGAAGCTCTTGTCGAGGATGACGTTGCGGCCTTTCGGACCGAGCGTCACCCTGACGGCATTGGCGAGGATGTCGACGCCGCGCAACATCTTGTCGCGCGCGTCGACGGAGAATTTGACTTCCTTAGCAGCCATGTCGATTTTCCTTTGGTTTGATCTTCTCCGTCACCCTGAGGTGCGAGCCCGAAGGGCGAGCCTCGAAGGATGACGGCCGATTTTGAGTCCAGGTCATCCTTCGAGGGCCGCCTGCGGCAGCCACCTCAGGATGACTCCTCCGGAGTTACGCAGCTTTCCGCTTTGCGATTTCGGCTTCGAGAACGCCCATGACGTCGCTCTCCTTCATGATCAGGTATTCGACGCCGTCGATCTTGACCTCGGTGCCCGACCACTTGCCGAACAGCACGCGGTCGCCGGCCCTGACATCGATGGGAATGAGTTTGCCGGCCTCGTCGCGGCCGCCCTTGCCGACGGCGATGACCTCGCCCTGCATCGGCTTTTCCTTCGCCGTATCCGGGATGATGATCCCGCCGGCGGTCTTCTCTTCGGCATCAATTCGCCTGACGACGACACGGTCGTGAAGCGGACGGAACTTCATGTGGTCCTCCTACAGTTATGGCAATCAAACGGATTTGAAGCAGTGGCCCGCAGTCGGAAAATTTCCCAAACTCCCCGATGCCCCTCTTGTTGTTGTGAGATCCGGAAAGGGCCGCCAGTCGCGACATAAGGGTGGATCGGTGGCCCGCAAGAGGGCCTCGGAAAATTTTTAGCACTCGCTTTCAACGAGTGCTAGCAAAATGCACAAGTCATTGATTCAACGTGGTTAACGCGCGCCCGCTCGGCGACGAGGGGTAACAGGCGTGGTCGCGCGCCTGTCAGCAGTCCTGGCTAGCGGCTGCTAATGCCTTGATAATAAACATTTAATTTACTTTTTAAGCTTGCAATGTATGGCCGGGGTCTTGCAACGTTTCCGCATGGGAAACGGAGGCTGCGATGGTTTCCGAGGACTTCAGACATCAGTTGAAGGGCTATGGCCTGACCACCGCGCATATTCTCTATCGTCTGCCGGATCATCGTTCCTTGCTGCAGACGTTTGTCTGGCAGCGCTATGACCTGTTTCCCGAATTTCCCGAACTGCATCGCTTTCTCGAATTCTGGCACGCCAAACTCGATGGCCCGCTGCACTCGGTCACGGTTGCGCATTCCAGGCTGATCGCTCCCGCCGAGCTGCGTGCGGTCGACGGTGTGTTCCGGCTGCATTGACGCCGGCGGTGTGGCGCGGCAAGCGCGGGTCGGATAGCGTTGGAAAATGCCGCGCATCCGTTTCGATTTCGGATCACTGACCCTCGACGCCGAATTGCTCGACACGCCGACGGCGAAAGCAATTGCCGCCGCGCTGCCGATCACGTCATCGGCGCTGACCTGGGGCGAGGAGGTTTATTTTGAAATTCCCGTTGCGGTGAAGCGCGAGCAGGGCGCGCGCGCCGTGGTGACGCCAGGCGAGATCGCCTATTGGCCCGAACGGCCCGCGATCGCGCTCGGGTTCGGGCGCACGCCGATCTCGCAAGGCAACGAATGCCGTCTGGCAAGCCCATGCAATATTTTTGCCCGCGCGCTCGGCGATGTGAAGCTTCTCGGCAAGATCAAGGCAGGCACGCGCATAACGGTGATGGCGCTCGACTGAGCGCCATCGGCACGGCTCAAAAATTATGGCGATGGCGCTGACGCGCGTCAATCGACGACGGCGTCGTAGTTCAAGGTCGAGCAGCCTCGGCCTTTTTCCGTCCGGCCGCACACTCTGAGCGCAAACGTGTCGGTGCCCTTGAACCCCGGTCGCGGCTTATAGCGGAATTCCAGATGTGCGATCTTGCGCAGAACGCCATTTTGCGGCTTGGCGACGATTTTGGCGCTGCGGAACCTGACTTTGCCGCGCGTAATGAAATGCAGGTCGCAACCATGCAGGTCGGTCCGGGCGACGTTCTTCCTGGTGTCGCTTTCGTGCATGTAGAAAATCTCGCCGGTGACGTCGCACTTAGCCGCGGCCTGTGACGACAACCCGAAGACGGCAATGGCGCCAAGGGCGGCGGGAACGACAAGGTTGCGCAACACTCGCATGGAACGTCTCCGATCTGGCTTTGAGGTTCTTTGGGCTTGGCATCAACGCGGGTAGACGGGCGTCGCCGGTCTCAGAGGCGATGACTGCCCGCCCCAGCGAGGCGGGCAGCAAAACAATTGTGTCGCGGCAGTCCTAGTTGCAGCGCCTGACCGTTTGCGAGCCAACCTGATAGCCGAAGCCATTGTAGATGGGCTGTGCCTCAAGCCAGCATCGGCGCTGATAGTAGACCGGGGGCCCGCCATAGCCATAGGCCGGTCCGCCATAGACAGGAGCATAAACCGGGCCGGGCGCACCACCAGCGATCGCACCGCCGACAATGGCGCCGGCGGCGAGGCCGCCGAGGAATGCGCCGGTGTCGTTGGCCGAGGCGGTTGGGGACAGGCTCGCGACCGCGCTGGAGCACAGCACGGCTGCGGCGAAAATTTTCGTGAAACGGGTCATTGATTCCTCCTGCTGCACTCCGGCGGCGACCGGACTTATCTGCATGCAGCCGCCGTCGTGACTCAAAGCTTAGTTTAAGCAGTATGGCCCCTTGCGGCAAGGACCGCGCATTTCGAACTTCGCCACAATTCCGCAACGGCCGCGGCGCGCAACGGCGGATCGCTAGCCGCGCCCGACGTAGGGCATCTTGGTTGCCATCACCGTCATGAACAGGACATTCGCCGACGGCGGCAGGTTCGCCATATAGACGATGGCATTGCCGACGTCCTCCGATTCCATGCGCGGCTCGATCATCTTACGGCCGTCCGGCTGCAACACCCCATCGCCGCTCACCATCCGCTCGGTCAGCGGTGACACCGCGTTGCCGATGTCGATCTGGCCGCAGGCGATGTCGTAGACGCGGCCGTCGAGCGCGGTAGATTTGGTGAGCCCGGTGATGGCGTGCTTGGTCGCGGTATAGGCGATCGTCAGCGGACGCGGCGTATACGCCGAGATCGATCCGTTATTGATGATGCGCCCGCCGCGTGGCGTCTGGTCCTTCATGATGCGGAAGGCTTCCTGCGTGCACAGGAATGTTCCCGTCAGGTTGGTGTCGACGGCGGCCTTCCACTTGTCCAACGGCAGGTCCTCGAGCGGCACCGCCGGCGCGCCGATGCCGGCATTGTTG
>JBGPOB010000376.1:0-3425 GCA_041487815.1 Xanthobacteraceae bacterium
CTCGCCCTTCGGGCCTTTGACGGACTTGCCGTAGATCGCTTGATAGGCCTCGATCGCGTTCTGGAATTGCGTACCCCAGGTGGCGAACGCGCCGGTGTAGGACGCAATCAGCCCTACCTTAAAGATCTCGGCGGCCGAAGCTGCGCCGGAAATCAACATCGTTATTGCCACGACAGTGGTAGCAAGCGCGTAACTTCTAGCGGATTTCGACAGTGAAGACATGGTTTGATCCTCCCTAATGAGTGAAAACTTTAATTGCGCGGCTCTCTGCTAGATCGGCAGTCCTGTTATCGTCTTCACCTCGTTGGCGGCAGCCGGGTCGTTCGAGCGCCATGTGTCGTACACGTGGTGACGAAGATTGAGACTGTCTTTAACGGGCTGTGCGTGTTCTCTCAGCAGCGCTTCGACACGCGCGCTTTGTCCGGATTCGAGCGCCTGGACGATCATATAATGCTGACGATGCGCGAAGCGCAACATTTCAAACAGGAAGTCTGACGGCATCCGGTCGAACGCGACCGCGCTTGCCGCCGCAAACGGAATCCGATCGTTGGCGGCTAATGCATCGCTCAATACCTTGCTTGCGGCCGCGTCGACAATCAAGGCGTGAAATTCTGAATTCATTTCCGCGTAGCGGGTTTCATCGCCATCGGCGAATTGTCGATTACCGAAAATTGCGTCGCCAATGTCAAGACATGAGTGCAGCGCGCGAATGAGTGACTGCGACGCGCCGCGTTCGGCGACCATGCGGCCGGCCATGCCTTCGAGCAGTCCGCGAAGGTCGATGGCCTCGGAGACATCTCGTTCGCTGAACGCGCGCACCAAATAGCCACGCGTCTCCCCCATCACCAACAGACCTTCGCGCGCCAGCGCCGGGAGCACTTGCCGGATCGGCGTTCGGGACATGCCTAGCCGGTCGGCGAGCGATTCCTCGGTCAGGCGTTCTCCGGGCTGCAGGTCGCCCCGCAGGATCATTTCCCGGAGCTGAACGAGTGCTCTGACGTGCTGGGTCGCCATTGACGGTGGCTCCCGGTTTACAACGGTTATTTGCGAATTGTATCCAATATTATACGGAATTTTCCATCCGTCCATGCGCACTGCCCGTATTTCAAGGAAGATTGGTTGGCTTGACTCAAGGGATGGCGAGATATTGCATCCAAAATGGCGTCAATGCGCGGTTTTGCGACAACATCGCCTGTTTGGGGACCACACACGAAAAGAAGCGAAAATCGCATTTTGACGACCCACGTCGGCAGTCTGGTGCGTCCGCAGGCGTTACTCGACGCCGCCGCCGCGGCCAAGGACGAAGCCGGGCATAAAAAATATCTCGAAACATTGCGGGCCTGTGTCGCCGAGGTTGTGAAGAAGCAGGCTGCCGCCGGCATCGATATTGTAAACGACGGCGAATACGGCAAATCGAGCTGGGCGAACTATGTGTTCGGGCGCGTAACGGGGTTCGCGGCTCGGCCGGGAAAGTTCGCGCCGGCCGTGTGGCTTGGCCGAGATTGATTCCGTTTTGCGGAATTCATGGCGAAGGAATTTCCGCGCGCCCTTCAGGGCTCGCCGCTGGATGCCTGCGTCGGTCCGATCGCGTACAAGGATAGCGCCAGCGTCGCGCGTGATCTCAACAATCTCAAGGCCGCGGCGGCGTCGGCGAAGGTCGAGGAGATTTTCCTGACCGCCATCGCGCCGGCGAGCGTCGGCTACGACGCGATCAACGAATACTACGGCAATGAGCACGATTACATTTACGCGATCGCGAATGCGCTGCGCGAGGAATACCAGGCCATTTATCGCTCGGGTGTCGTGCTTCAGGTCGATGATGCCGTCCTCGCCAACATGTACGATGACTTGGTGCAAAAGAGCCCGGACAACTATTACAAATGGGCCGGACTGCGCGTCGAAGCGCTCAATCATGCGCTCGAAGGCATTCCCGAGGATCGCATCCGCTATCACATTTGCTTCGGAAGCTGGCACATGCCGCACGTCGCCGACGCGCCGCTTGAGGCGATCGTCGATCTGATGCTGAGCGTGCGTGCCGGGGTGTATTCGATCGAGGCCGCCAACGTCCGCCACGAGCATGAGGTCGAGGTTTGGAGCAAGGTCAAATTGCCAGCAGGCAAGATTCTCATTCCCGGTGTTGTGACCCATCACACGACCACGGTCGAGCATCCGCGCCTTGTGGCCAACCGCATCATACAATTCGCGCGTTATGTCGGACGCGAGAACGTCATCGCCGGCACCGATTGCGGATTTGCGCAGGGCGAGACTGTCCAGCGCGTTCACCCGCAGGTGATGTGGGCAAAGCTGGAAAGCCTGGCCGAAGGTGCGCGCATCCGCGACGAAGGAGCTTTGGGGACGATAACGCGACCGGAGATTGCCTGCCGGCAATTAATTGCTCGTCCGCTGGCTACACGTCCACGCTCGCGCTCAGCGCATTGTCCTGGATGAACTCGCGACGCGGTTCAACGACGTCTCCCATCAGCTTGGTGAAGAGATCGTCGGCATCGTCGACTTCTTTGATGCTGACCTGCAACAACGAGCGCGCGTTGGTGTCGAGCGTGGTTTCCCAGAGCTGGTTCGGGTTCATTTCGCCCAGGCCCTTGTAGCGTTGCAGCGACACGCCCTTGCGGCCCGCGGCCATCACCGCCGAGAACAGGCTGATGGGGCCGTGGATCGGCGTCTCCTCGTCCTTGCGGCGCAACGCGCCCGGCTTGGCGTAGGCCTCCTGCAGCGCGGCGGCATATTCGTCGAGCTTGCGCGCCTCGGCCGAGGACAACAGCGCCTGGTCGATGACGGCGGCTTCCTTGACGCCGCGCAGCGTGCGCTCGAACGTGAAGCCGGTGCCCTCGACATAGGCGCCGTGCCAGCCGCGCTCGGTTTCCTCGGCCAGTGCGTCGAGCCGACGCGCGATATAGGGCGCGGCGGCCTTGGCGGTCGCAGCGTCGCCAAAAATGCCGGCGTTGAGCACGCCGAGAATGGCGGCTTGCTCGACCACGTCGCGGCGATAGCGTGAGTGCAGCCCGCGCAGCACGGAGCGTATGGTGCGCGCATCGTTGACCAGCACACGCAGGTCCGCGCCGGCGCAGATCTCGCCGGTGTGGAGGCGCAACACGGCGTCCTCGAGCCCGGTGTCGATCAGATAGTCTTCGAGCGCACGCTCGTCCTTGAGGTACTGCTCGGATTTGCCGCGCACGATTTTGTAAAGCGGCGGCTGCGCGATGTAGAGGTGGCCGCGGTCGATGATCTCGCGCATCTGCCGGTAGAAGAACGTCAAGAGCAGCGTGCGGATATGCGCGCCGTCGACGTCGGCGTCGGTCATGATGATGATCTTATGGTAGCGCAGCTTGTCGGCGTTGAACTCGTCGTGGCCGATGCCTGTGCCGAGCGCGGTGATCTGCGTGCCGATCTGCTCCGATGACAGCATC
>JBGPOB010000377.1:0-3386 GCA_041487815.1 Xanthobacteraceae bacterium
GCGAAGCGCGCGCGCTCGGCCCTGCTCCAATCGACATAGTCCGCCGAGTTGTGAGTCTCCCAGAATTTACGCTCCTGCGCTTCCGACTTGAACGCGGGGACCGATCCAGTTTTCTTTTTCATAGATGCCTCGCCCCTTGCGATATCTTCCAGGACCACGAGAAGAACTACAGACGTAAAGCTGCGACAAATTCTACCATCCCGCACCGGATCAACTACAAGAAATTTGCGCGACACGGGAATTGACAGGGAAGCCGGCCCGCGCGCTACGCCTCCGGCAGGATCAGTTCGATGTCTGGAAAGTAGGTGCGATAGCGCCGCGTGTCGCGCGTCAGCAGCGGGATCTTTTCCGTCGCCGCCTGCGCGCCGACGAAAAAATCGGGAAGCACATTCGTCTTGGCGCCGCCGCTGCGGCGATAGGTACGAAAAGTTACCGCCGCCCGATGCAGCGCCGCCGGCGACATCGGGACATGCGAGACGCCAAGCGCCTCGATGGCAGTTTCAACCTGCGCGGCCGTTTCGAAGCTCAATGACAGCTCCGCGAAAATCACATCGACGATGATGAGCTTTCCAGCAATCGACCTCGCCGCCAGCTGTTGCGATGACCACGCATACCAGCGCGGGTCCCGCAACAGCACGTCGATGAGAATGTTTGTATCGACGAGGGTCAATCGTCGTCCCGCGTCAGGTGCAATACTTCATCGCCTGTCATCGACGGCTTGATTTTCCGCCGATGCAGCTTGGCGACCGCGGCATCAATTCGCCGGCGTGCCGCCCTGACCGCGCCGGCGCTCGGCGCGCGATTCTCGCGTTCCACAATCACGGTGCCGGCGGACGTTGCGCGCACCTCGACGCGGTCGCCGGGCTTTATGCCGACAGCCTCGCGCACTTTCTTGGGCAGGGTGACCTGCCCCTTGATCGTCACGGTCGTGCTCATGGCGGTCCCGGTAATACTTTTGGGGAAAGTAATACTAAGTCCGCAAAAAGTCAATGCCGTGAGCGCGCCGCATTCCCGCGCACGGGTGCGGTGGCCCCTGCGGCGCATGGATTGGCTATGTAATAACCCGCGCGCAGGCTAGATTTTGAGACCCGCTCGCATTCGAGACTGCCGATGGTCCCCTCACGTGTTCGTATCGCCGACAGTGCCGGATTGAACGTGTTGGCGGCGGTCGCGCTCGCGGCCGCGGCGCTTGCACTTTCGTCGCCGTCCGTGTGTGCGCAGCTCTATCCCAGCCAGGATATCCATTTCATCTCCGGCTTTCCGGCGGGCAGCGGCGCCGACGTGATGGTGCGCTATTTCGCGCACAAGCTTCGCCCGCTCGCCGACCGCACCGTCATCGTCGAGAACAAGCCGGGCGCCAACGGCAACATCGCCATCGAATACGTCGCGCGCGCCAAGCCCGACGGTTACACCATCATGGTGCACGCCGGCAGCGGCATCGCCGGCAATCAGCACCTGTTCAAGAAGCCGCCGGTCGATGCGGCAAAACAACTGCGCATCGTGGCCACCATCAACCGGCAGGCCTTCGTGCTGACGGTGGCATCGCAGTCGCCGCACACGACGGTTGCGGAATTGACCGCCGCCATGAAGGCGAAAGGCGACAACGCCAGCTTCGGCAGCAATTCGGTGCAAAGCCGGATCGCCGGCGCGCTCTATAAGAAGGTCGCCGGCCTGCACGCGGTCGAGGTTCAGTACAAGAGCGGGCCCGACACGTTGCGCGAAATGCAGAGCGGGTCGATCGACTATGCCTTTCACGATCCGCAACTGGCCATGACGCAGGCCGCGCAGGGCCGGCTGCGGCTGTTGGCGATCTGCTCGGCGGAACGGCTGAAAATGGCGCCGGAGCTTTCGACCATGGCCGAAAACGGCTTCCCGCAATTCAATCTGGTCGGCTGGTTCGCGGCGACCGTGCCGGCGCAGACGCCGCGCCCCGTGGTCGACAAGATCAATGCGTGGTTTAATGCGGTTCTCGCGACCGAGGAGTCGAGGGAGTTTTTGCGCAAGTTCGGCAGCGACGTGTGGATCAGCACGCCCGACGAGGCCCAGGCTTTCTTTCTGCAGGACATCAAGACCTGGGGCGAGAACGTCCGCATATCGGGGATCGAGCCGCAGTAGCGCGCGATCAGCAAAAGTGGGTACCGGTTTTGCGTCCGATCGCGCGCTAACTTATTATTATGGCGCATGATATTATCGACGCAGCGATTTAATCTGAGTTGGCATGTAGCCGGACGCAAACTGAAGCGAGGATGTCATGAACAAGCCGGTTCCGGTTTCGCAGATCGGCGGGGTCGCGCTTGAGCGCAAGGTCGGCGATGCGGAGGCGAAGCTGCGCGTGGAACTGGCGGCGGCGTTTCGGATTGCCCAGCACCTCGACTGGAATATCGACACGCTCAATCACATCACGCTACGTATCCCCGGCTCCGGAACCTTCCTGATGAATCCGCTCGGCCTCGCCTGGGAGGAGATCACGGCGTCTTCGCTCGTTACAGTCGATTTCGCCGGCACCATCCTCAGCCATTCCGGTGCGCGCGTCGCGCCCGCTGGCTTTAATTTTCACTGTGGAATTCTTAAAGAGCGCCCGGACCTCAACTGCGTCATCCACACGCACCACGACGCCGGCATCGTGATCGGCGCGATCGAGGACGGCTTGAAGATCATCAGCCAGGGCGGCTGCCGCCTGCACGATGAGGTCGGCTATCACGCATTCGAAGGGCTCGCCAACCAGGACGATGAAGTGCCGCGCATATTGCGTGATCTCGGCGACCACCACACCTTGATCATGCGCAACCACGGCTTGCTCAGCGTCGGTGCGTCGGTCGGGGAAGCGTTTGGATGGATGCGCACGCTGATCGACGAATGCGTGCTGCTCGAGCGCGCGATGGCGACCGGCGGCAAGATCAGGACGATTCCCGACGAGATTCAGGTCCACACCAAGGCGCAGATGGCCGGCACCAATCGCGGCAACGCGCCGCGCGACGACCATAGCTGGCCGTACTGGCTGCGCCTGGCCGAACGGCTCGATCCGTCCTTCGCGCAATAGGCCTGTGGTTGCACCGCGGCGCCACCATATTCTCTGCCGTCATCGCCGGGCTTGTCCCGGCGATCTCGTTTAGGCTGGCAAGGTACGTCCGCAACCGAGATGGCCGGGACAAGTTTACACTTGCGCCCGCGGAAGGCGGGACCCGAGTACCTGGCCATGACGGATGGCGCCGGGGACGTCGCGCAATCTTCGCGGCTTGTGTTGCAGGGCCGGCGCTTGCGTTTGCTGCTCCCTCCTTCGCCGCCGATCCGGCGTTCGAGAAATTTCTCGCTGCGCTGTGGCCGCAAGCCCGCGACCTCGGCGTGTCGCGCGCCACCTTCGAAGCGGCGACACACGGGCTCAATCC
>JBGPOB010000378.1:0-3366 GCA_041487815.1 Xanthobacteraceae bacterium
GCCAGATCGAGCTAGCCGATCCCGATGTCCTCGTCTGCCTTGGCGGACCCTCGTCGCAGACGATTCTTCGATTTTCCGACGGTATCCGCCGCACGCGGGGACGCTGGCTTGCCTTCAACACCGGCAAGCGCGAGATTCGAGCCATCGCCACGTTCCATCCCGCCTATCTGCTGCGCGCGCCACTCGAAAAGCGGCTGGCGTGGCGTGACTTTCTGGCGATCCAGCAGGCGCTCGCGCTATTGCCCGAGCGCTGATGCCCGATCCCGAAAGGTTGCAGGACTTTCCCGCCTTCGTTTCGATCTTGTCCTAATTCGCCGCCGCCGCGCCGCGCGGCCGCACAATGCCCCAGCCGACGCGTAACAGCGGCGTTCTGCCTTGCACGAAGCGCTCGAATGCCCGCGGCACGTCGGCCACCAGATCGGGAAACCTCGCCTTGATCCCGGGCGGCGGCGTGCCAACGGTGTCGGTGGCGATCCAGACCACGATCGCACCCTTGCGCGCAACGTCCTCAGCCGTCACCCAAGGTGACTCCTGCGGTGTTGCGTCCAGATACAAACTTGCGCGCGGCCTGGAATAAAGCGCCACCAGCGTGGCAACGCGCGGATCGCCAGCCACGATTTCCAAAGGCTTGCCGGTCCGGCGCGCGAAATTTTCTGAAAAATAGCGGCCGAGGGCGACCGCCGGTTCGGCCACCGCCGGCTCCGTACGCGCGATCCACGGCATCGACGCCATGAATGCGAGCGCGATCGCCGGCGGCGACAGGAGCAGGATGCCCCACAGCACTCCCACGGCACGCTGACGATGCAGACTGATGATATCGCCTGCGGCAATCACGACCGCGAGACCGGAAAGCACAACGAGCGGCGCCGTACCGCCAACCAGACCACGCTCGCCGAGCAAGGTTGAATAGATCGACGCAATCAGCGCGGGCGCAATGGCATGATAATAGACAAACAGCTTGGCGAACGGATCGACGGGAGCACGCAGGAACACCGGCACGCGCCCACTCTCCCGGCTCCGCCAGCCGGACGCGAGCAGGATCAAAACCACGAAGCCGCTGTGAAGCAGAACAAGGCGCACGATCATGCGCACCCAGTCGAACGGATTGAGATTGCCGGCCTCCACGCTGACCAGCCGGCTGAACACCGGCGCCCACAGCGCATCGGCGGCATCGAGCCAGATCAAATGTGGGAACAGCAGGATCGCAACCACGACGCCGGCGATCCACGGATCGATCGTGGCGAGCGACAAGCGCCCGCGCTTCGAAGCCGCGGTGAACAGCAATAGCGCAAAGCAGACGATCAGCCCGGCATAGCTCGTCATCAGGAGAAGTCCGGTTTCGAGCGCGAGCGCCGACCAGTATCCGCGCCGTCCCTCTCCGAGCGCACGCCAGAAATGCAGGATCATCAGTGCCGTAATCGGCATCGCCAAAACGGTCTGTCCGAATTCCGGGGTCGGAACATTGAATACGGTGATGCCGACCATCAGCATGATCGCGATTGTGGCGTGCGCCACGCCTACAACCGCGCGTCCGAGCGCAAATACCGCCCAGAACGTCACCACCACGCAGAGCTGCGACAGCAGGTAGACCCCGGGCATGCCGCCTACGACGAATGCGATGTCGGCGAGCCACGACGCCAGCGGCGGACCGAATACGGTGCCGACCTGGAACTCGTGCCCGACGGCCAGCAGCAGCGGAAGATCGCCCGGCGGCGCCGAATAAAACAGCGACGGCGTCAGCCACCACAATGCCGCCTGAGACAGCGCGGTCAGCCAGAAAATGGCGCGCGGCTGCGATCGCAGCAATTCGAATATGAGGGAAACACGGAGCATGCGGCGGATAAGGTCCGTCGGGGGAGTGGCGCCCGACATAAGCGCGCCATCGCGCGCGATGCAACGACCTTATCGCAGAAGAATAAATTCACCGGCGCGCACCGCAGCCTCATCCAGATCGGCCGCGGCCACGCGGGCGAACGAGCGCCGATGGTGCACCGTCGGCCCGAGTAATTCGAGCGCTAGCCGGTGTTCGGGCACCGCGTAGCCCATGTGCCGCTCGAAGCCGTAGCCCGGGCACTCGGCTGCAAGCCGCGTCATCAAGCGGTCGCGCACGACCTTGGCGATGATTGAGGCCGCCGCGATTGAGGATACCGCCGCGTCACCGGCAATCACCGCGGTGCAATCGCAGCCGCAATCGATGCGATCGCGGCCATCGACCAAAACCAGTTTCGGCGCCGAGGCGAGACCGGCAACCGCGCGAGCAAGCGCCCAGAGCGAGGCGCGCAGAATATTGTCGCGATCGATCCGCGCCGGCGAAGCGACGGCAACGGCAAATTCAGCGGTCGCGGTAATCTTGACATAGAGCGCTTCGCGCTGCTCGGCGGACAGGTTCTTTGAATCGTCAAGGCCGCGCGGGATTCGCTTGGGATCGAGAATGACCGCCGCGGCCACGACCGGACCCGCCAACGGCCCGCGCCCGGCCTCGTCGCATCCCGCCACCGGCCAGACACCGCGCTTGAGCGCCGTGCGCTCGCGCGCAAACGTCGGGCGCGTTGTGCCCCTGTCGCTGAGCGGCAGGCGCGGCGCAACTAAAGCGGAAGCTTGGCGACTCATGCGCCATGTTGGTCACGGCAGACCCGCCGGAGCAACAATCAACGCGCGATGATTTTCCACGCGCCGTGAATTCTGGGGGAATCGCCCGCTCGGTGCGCTTCGGCGGCCTAATCCGGCAGCGTTGCGCGGCCATCGTCGAGCAGCGAGAAGCCCGGCGCTGTGACCGCCTCCCAGACATGGCCGTCCGGATCGGCGAAATAGCCCGAATAACCGCCGAAGCTGGTGTGTTGCCCGCGCTTCAACAGCGTGCCGCCGGCGGCGACCGCATGCTCAAGCGCCGCGTCGACTTCCACGGCCGATTTGCACATCCATGCCAGCGTCGTCCCGCGAAACGCCTGCGGCCGCGGCTCGCCCAGCATTAGGGCATCCGCGGCAAGTTCATCCCACGGAAACAGCGACAGGATCGTCGCGCCGGTCTGAAAGAACGCGATTGCGTCGCCCGTCGCTTTCAATTTTCTGCGAAAACCAAGCCGCCGATAGAAGTCCTGTGCACGCCCGACGTCGGCAACGCCAAGCGTGACCACGGAAAGCCTCGGCACTATGTCGCTCATGCGATCTCCCGATCGAACAGATTAAGTTGCGCGCTCTGCCGGCGCGCGCGCGGTGGCGCAAACAGTTCGGTCGCAAGTTTCACCTTGCGGGCATTGAGCCCGAGCCGTTCGCAAGTCTGTTCGAACCGGCGGCCGATCATCCAGGCGTAGGGGCCGCCCCCCGACATGCGCTTGCCCCATTCCGCATCGTAGTCCTTGCCGCCCC
>JBGPOB010000379.1:0-3360 GCA_041487815.1 Xanthobacteraceae bacterium
AGCATCAGCAGTTGCGGCGACTGGATCGCGCCCGCCGATACGATCACTTCGCTGCGCGCATTTAGCCGTAGCGGCGCGCCATTGACCGTGAGTTCAACCCCGGTGGCGCGTCCGCCCTCCAGCACGATGCGGGAGACCTGCGCATCGGTCACGACCTTCAGATTGCGCCGGTCCTCGATCGGATGCACGAAGGCGTTGGCCACCGAATGCCGGCGACCATTCTTGATCGTGACCTGATAGATGCTGAAGCCTTCGTTGTCCCCGGCGTTGAAGTCGGGGATACGCCGTTTCTGCAACGACTCGGCGGCTTCCAGAAACACATGGTTCAGCGGATTCGGCTTATCGAGATATTTGACGTTGAGCGGTCCACCGCGACTATGGGCCGGATTGTCGTAGTTCTCGTTGTTCTCGGACTTGCGAAAATAGGGCAGCAGGTCATTAAAACTCCAGCCGGAGTTTCCCAGTTCCGCCCATTCGTCGAAGTCGCGGCGATGGCCGCGGATATAGATCATGCCGTTGATCGACGATGAGCCGCCGAGGGTTCTGCCGCGCGGCACAAAGGTCTGCCGGTTTTTCATGTTCGGGTCGGGCGGCGACATGAACATGTAGTTGTAGGTGGGATGAAACATCATCCGGATGAAGCCGGCCGGGATGTGGATCAGCGGCGACTTGTCGCGCGGCCCGGCCTCGAGCAGGCAGACCGTCACGTTCTCGTCCTCGGTCAGGCGATTGGCGAGCACACACCCGGCGCTGCCCGCACCGACGATCACATAGTCGAACGTCTCTGTCTGGCTCATGGCAATCTTCGTACCTCTCCAGTCACGCCGGTCTTACCGCCGGTCGAATCCCGCTTGTCGGTCAAGCCGCAAGCGACGCGCGCAAAGCATTTCTCCGGGCGGCCCTGATCATGCCGGACGCCGCTTGCTCTGTCATGATCGGTGACACGTTGGTGTTGAACGCTCCGCCAACGACCGTGAACTCCATCATCATGATGGAAGGTCTGCTACCCGTCCAGCGCCGCGCCCGGTAGTATTGTCGGCAGCCCACCAAGCTGTCAGTCTTGCTCATGTACCAACGGATGATGGGATGAAATTCTTCAATTTCCACCTGATGCCCTACCGGCATGTCGATCTTGCCGCGATCGAACGCAACCGCTCGGCCTGGGTCACGTTTTCGAACAGCCATTACGACCCCGAAAAGGGCGCGGACCTTTACCACGATTATCTCGACCAGATGGAATGGGCCGACCAGCTCGGCTTCGACGGCGTCTGCCTCAACGAGCACCACCAGACCGCCTACGGCATGATGCCGGTTCCCGGCGTACTCGCGGGCGCGCTGGCGCGCTCGGTCAAGCACGCCAAGATCGCCATCCTTGGCCGCGCACTGCCGCTGGTGAACAATCCGCTCGTTATCGCGGAAGAATACGCCATTCTCGACAATCTCACGCGCGGGCGTTTCATCGCCGGCTTCGTGCGCGGGATCGGCGCCGAGTATCATGCCATGGGGATCAATCCGGCGCAGTCGCAGGAGCGGTTCCTGGAGGCGCACGACCTGATCGTGCGCGCATGGACCGAGACAGGGCCGTTTGCCCATGCGGGAAAATATTTTCAGTTCAACTACGTCAATCCGTGGCCGCGGCCCTATCAAAAGCCGCATCCGCCAATCTGGGTACCGTCGCAGGGCTCGTCCTCGACGATTCGCTGGGCGGCGAAGAACCGTTACACCTACGCGCAGACCCTGAGCCCGATCGCGGCGGTGGCAACATTTTTTCAGATGTATCGCGACGAGGCGGAGAAAGCCGGCTACGTCGCTTCTCCCGATCAACTGGCCTGGTCGAACACGATCTATGTCGCGGAGACCGATGCGCAGGCGATCCGCGAGGCGCGTCCGCACCTCGAAGCGCTGGTCAACCGGCTCTTGCTGATGCCGATGGAAATGCTGCTGCCGCCGGGATACACCAATTTCGAGACAATGGAGCGCATCCGTTCGGTCAAAATCGTCGGCAAGCCGCAGTCGATCGAGGATCTGGTCAAGGCCGGCGTCGTCATCATCGGCGGCCCGAACACGGTGCGCGAAAAGCTCGCGGAATATCAGGATCTTGCCGGCTTCAACGCATCGCTGACCAAGACCCAGTTCGGCACGCTGCCGCACGACATGGTGCGCGCCAATATGGAAGCAATCGCGCAGGAAATCCTGCCGGCGTTCCGCGACCGCCTGCCGCACGGGAAACAAACGGCCGCTGCCGCAGAATAATTCTCGTCGTTGCGAGGAGCCGGCCTGTCCGCCGTAGCCCACCGGGCGTCGGCGGAAACGGCGACGAAGCAATCTCGACCAGTTTGTCGCCCAGCGCACGAGATTGCTTCGCTTCCGCCTTCGCTAAAGCTTCGGCGGACTGGCAGCAAGCCCGTCGAAGCCTTGGCGTAGACGGGTCGCGCGCAATGACAATCTGGGCCTGAGAACGTCCGAGGGAGGATTGTCCATGCGCAAGATCATCGGCGCGCTGTTTGCGATCGGCTCCGTTTGTCTGCCGCCGGCCGCCGACCCGGTCCAAGCGCAGGATTATCCGGCTCGCGAAATCCGCACGATCTGCCCGTTTGCGCCCGGCACCGGCGCCGATATCGTCGTTCGCTACTATGCGGCGAAGCTCTCCGAATTGGCCGGCAAGCCGGTGATCACCGAGAACCGTCCGGGGGCGCAAGGACTTCTGGGGACCGAAGCGGTCGTCCGCGCCAAGAACGACGGTTACACGATCTCGATCAATCCGGCCTCCTCGACGCTGGCGGCAACGCCACACATATTCAAGAAGCTTTCGTTCGATCCGATGAAGGACGTTGAATCGGCGGGTACATTGCTGTCGGTCTCGTTCGTGCTCGTCGTCGATCCGAAATTGCCGGTGCGCAATGTTGCCGATCTCACGCGCTACCTGAAGGAGAAGAAGGGTGAGACCTTCTACGGCGGGTCCACCAATACCGGCATTGTCGCGTCCGAGCTTTACAAGCAGGCGATTGGCGTCGATTCTAAACGCGTCAATTATCGCAGCGCATTCGACGCGTTGAACGAGATGTCGAATGGCAGCATCGACTTTTATTTCACCGACGCCACCACGGCGCTCGGCCAGATCGCCGGCGGCAAGTACCGGCCGCTCGCGGTCACCGGAGCGAAGCGAAGCGCGGCGTTGTCGGACGTTCCCACCATGACCGAAGCCGGAGTCCCGATGGATATTTCGCCGTGGTGGGCGGTGCTCGTGCCCGCCGGCACGCCGCAGGCGATCAAGGAAAAGCTGGCGGTCTGGTTCAGCAAGATTTCAAGCATGCCGGAGACCAGGGATTTTCTTGTCCGCAATGGGCTTGATCCGCTGCC
>JBGPOB010000380.1:0-3320 GCA_041487815.1 Xanthobacteraceae bacterium
CCAGGTGCGACCGGCGCGGCCGAACTCGGCCTTGAGAATGGCCAGATCGAACCCGACGGAATGTCCAATCAAGAGCGCGCCGTCGAGTGCGCCTGCGACTTCATCGGCGACAACGTTAAAGGGCGGCTCGCTCGCAAGCATGGCGTCGCCGATGCCGTGAATCGCCGTCGCGGCGGCCGGAACGGGATCGGGTGGCCGCACCAGCCGCCGGAACGGTTCTTGCTCTGTCAGCGTGCCGGCGTGAAGGCGCACGCCAGCGATCTCAATCAGCCGCGCCTTGGCCGGGTCAAGCCCGGTCGTCTCGATGTCGAGCACGAAAGCATCGAGCGCGATCAGGGGCGTGGCGTTGCTGATCGTATTGCCCTTGCGCATGGCGCTTGCACCGTTCGTTGCCGGCCTGGAGTGCTGACGGATAAAGTCTGGCCAACCCTTGCGCTTGCCGCAAGATGAATGACTGCGGCGCCGCCGGAACGACCGCAATGCGCGCGGCCACAGATCGCGCATGCACGTTTAATGCTGGTGGAACGCCCTCGGTTGCGCTTTGATCTTTGGCATCCGGCCGCCCGGCCGAATCGCGCCCTCTCGGTCCCCATCCCGGCCGTGCTCACCGATCCGCTCTTCATCGTCATTTGCATATTCTGCGTCGCGATTCTCGGGCTCGCGAAGGGCGGTTTTGCCGGCGTGGGCATGATCGCGACGCCGATGATGGCGCTCATCGTACCGCCGTTGCAGGCCGCTGCAATCTTCCTGCCGATCCTGCTGGTGCAGGACGCGATTTCGGTGTGGGCTTATCGGCGCGACTGGGACGCCTGGAACTTGAAGGTCCTGATGCCAGGCGCGGTCGTCGGCATCGGCGTCGCATGGTTGTTGGCGGCCTATCTGCCGGACGCCATGGTGCGGCTTCTGGTCGGCCTGATCGGACTGGCTTTCGTGCTCAACGCCTGGTTCGGCCGCATGCCGGCAAAGGCGCGCCGGCCGAGTGCATGGAGCGGCGCGTTCTGGGGCGGGGTGTCCGGCTTCACGTCGACCTTGGTGCAGGCCGGCAGTCCGCCGTTCCAGGTTCACATGCTGCCGCAGCGGCTGCCCAAGCTGACCTTCGTCGGCACCAACGCGATCTTCTTCGCCACCGTCAATGTGCTCAAGCTGGCGCCCTATGCCCAACTCAACCAATTTACAGACGCTACGCTGAAGGTTTCGCTGGTGATGCTGCCGCTCGCGATCGCGACCAACGTTCTCGGCATCTGGCTGGTGCGCGTAACGCCGATCGTGCTGTTCTACCGCATTGCCTATGGGCTGGTGTTCCTGATCTCGCTCGGGCTAACGTGGCAGGCGCTGCGCGCGATGGCGTTCGCGTGAATCCCGGGTCGGTCGGTCAACGGCCGGGGACTTTCAGCAGGTCAGGCAGAACGTCCGTGAAACCCGGCCAATAAACCAGGATAAAGACGAGAATGATCTGCGCGGCCAGAAACGGCAGCGCGCCCGCCGCGATTTTTGGGATCGATACGTCGGGCGTCTGCGCGCGGATGACGAACAGATTCATGCCGACCGGCGGCGTGATGAGGCCCATTTCGACCGCGACAACGAGCAGAATGCCGAACCAGACGCCGTCGTAGCCGACCGACTGCAACAGCGGCAAGAACACCGGCACGGTAATGAGAACCATGCTGACCGATTCCAGAAAACAACCGAGCACGAGATAGATAAACACGATTAGCAGCGCGACGAGATCGCCCGAAAGGCCGAGCGAAGCTACGAAATGCGTCAGATCGTGCGGCATGCGCGTCAGCGCGATAAACCGGCCATAAAGCAGCGCGCCGAGAAAGATGAAAAACAGACTTGCCGACGTCAGCGTGGTTTCTTCAACCGCCGACACCAGTTCGCGCCACTTCAGCCGGCGATCCAGGACCCCGATGAGGATGGTCGCGCCGGCGCCGACGGCCGCCGCCTCGGTCGGGCTGAACCAGCCGATGTAGAGCCCTCCGATCGAGAGCAGGAAGATGCCGAATATCTTCCAGGCGCGCATCACGATACGCAAGCGCTCGCCGGGAGCATATTTAATGTCGATTGGAGGGGCCCAATGGGGCTTCACGAACACCATCACCTTGACGACAAAGATGCAAAGAATCGTCAATAGAATGCCGGGCAGCATGGCAGCGGCGAACAACACCGGTACGGATTGTTCAGCCAGCAGCGCGTAGATGACCAGGATCACGGAAGGCGGAATCAGAATGCCGAGCGTGCCTCCGGCAGCGACGGAACCGGTGGCAAGCTGCGGGCTATAGCCGGCGGAACGCATTTCCGGCACCGCGATTCGGCCCATGGTGGCGGCAGTCGCGACCGAGGAGCCGCAGATCGCGCCGAACAGGCCGCAGGCGCCGATGGTTGCGACGGCGAGCGTGCCGCGGGCGCCGGGACGCGCCGCCGCCTTGGCAATCGCGAACAGTTCCGCCGAAAGGCCGGTGCGCGCGGCCACCGCGCCCATCAGAATGAACAGCGGAATTACGGAAAACGAATACCCGGCGCTGATGATCTCGGTTGGCAATGCCATCAGCATCGTGACTGCGCGCCGCGAGCCGTCGAGCCAGGAGTAGCCTAGAAATCCGGCGAGACCGAGCGCCAGCCCGATCGGGATGCGCAACAGGATCAGCGTGAACATGGCAATCGTGGCAACGAACGCGATGACCGGCGGCGAGGCCTCAAACATTTTTTGAACTCGCGCTCCGCGGAGAATCGATCAGCAGGAAAATGGTGGAAAGGCCGTAGCCAACGATGACGGCCGCCCAGAACCACGAAACCGGAATGCCGATCTCCGGCGTCGTGTCGCCGAAACTCATAACATCACGAAACTCATACCAGGCGAGCCACACCAGCAGCGGCATTACCACAATGCCGACGATCCGGGTCAGAATGTCGAGGAAGGCAATCACTATGGGCGAACCGGTCATATCGAGCAGATCGACAACGATATGCGCGCGCTGCGACCACGCCAGCGCAATCCCCAGCATCGTCGTCCACATGACGCAAAAACTGATCACATCGACTATGCCGACAAACGAAATGCCGAACAGCTTGCGGCCGATCACTTCGTAGAGCGTGACGCAGAGCATGGCGGCCAGCGCCAGCCCCGAAAGCACGTGACACACGCGCCGCAGCGCGTGTGTCACCGTCATTCGCCATGCCATCCGTCAACTCCGGGGAGTTTTGTTTTACTTCTTCTTCGTTTCGGCGACCAGTTTCGTCAGCAGCGCATAAGCGGCTTTCGCGGGCACCCCGGCCTTTTCGCGTTCCTCAAGGACCGCTTTCTCGACACGCTTACCGGC
>JBGPOB010000381.1:0-3314 GCA_041487815.1 Xanthobacteraceae bacterium
TCCGCGGCTGCCGGCGCTCGGCCTGCGGCTGATGATCCCGCCGCATCGCGCCAGGGACGCCGCCGCCGATCTCGGCGCGGAGCTGGTGGATGCCGCCGAGTATGAGGCGCACCGCATCGCGCTCGGCGTGCCGCGCGGCGGGCTCGACTTCACCTATGGCGATGCGTTTCCGCACGAGGCCGACATGGATCAGCTCGCCGGCGTCGATTTCGACAAGGGCTGCTTCGTCGGCCAGGAAGTGGTCTCGCGTATCGAGCACCGCAGCAGCGCGCGCACCCGCGCCATGACCGTGGTCTATGACGGCTTCGCGCCGGCGCCGGGAGAAACGGTCAAGGCCGGCGAAAAAACGCTGGGCACGTTCGGCTCCGCCGCGCTCGGCTACGCCATCGCACAGCTCCGCCTCGACCGTGTCGCGGACGCGCTCGCGGCCGGCGTGCCGATCCAGGCCGGCGGCGTGTCGCTGACGGTGATCAAGCCGGAGTGGGCGAAATTCGAATTTCCGGGCGGACCGAAGGCGGCGCAATAAATGACACGCCGTATTGCTCGCTTATTTGCGAAGTAATCGATGGATATCCTTGACGAGCAGGAACAGATGCAACGGATCGGTTGGCGATTGAAGAAAGCCAAATCGTCTGTAGAAAGAAACCGCCTCTTCGTCCTTTGCGTGAACGGCGAGAGCACGAACGCCAGCGATATCTCCAACCAGCAGCGTTCTGATCATCGCGTCGCGTAGCAGACCTGCGCCGATCCCGCGTCCTTGCCACTCGCGATGCACTGCAAGCCTGGCCAGCACCATTAATGGAATTGGATAACGCGCCTGCCCTTTCGCCAGCCGCTCATGAGCATCTGTAGCGGCGACATCGCCAACGACAAGTGTATAGAAACCGATGACGACGTTCTCCGATAGACCGACGTATGTCACCGAGCTATTCGCCTGCTGCGCCGGAAATGCATAACGGATCAAGAAATGATCAAGTTCCGGTCGCGTGCTGACGAAGTCATCGATAGGGTGATCTCTGCGCAGCTTCTCGATCTTAGGTTGCGCCCCCACTAGTCCTCGCTGCGATCGAAAATGCCCGGTTCCTGGAGCAGCCGCTTGAGCCGCGGATGTTCGCGCGGTGGAGAATCGAGAGCCTTCATGAATTCGCGCCACGCCTTGGCATCGAGACGAAAATGCCTCCGGTCGGCGAGACTTTCCTCCGCGCGCGACAACGCGCTGTCGAGGACGAATTCGCTCACGGACTTTTGCTCGGCCTCGGCCGCCGTCTGTAGCGTGCGCTTGGCCGAAGGCGTCAGGCGCAAGTCGAGCTTTTCGGTGCGGCCGGAGCGCGGTTTGCGAAGCGGGGGAGGTGGCATGCAGATATCCTTTGAAAACATCGCCTAGCACATTTGCCCGACATTGTCATGACAAAAATTGACGGGGGCACATGATTGCGGTTATGGAACGAATCCGCCGGGAGCCAATGCCGCCCGAAGCGATCTCCAGTACTAAGGACTTCGCTGGTGATTCCGGAGAGTTTCAATGTCCACGCTCCCCCCGACCCGTCCCCCTCAAGCGCTGCCCGTGGCCCAAGGACGACCCGCTCTACCTCGCCTATCACGATGAGGAAAGGGGCGTGCCGGAATTCGACGATCGCGCCACGGCGGAACTGCCGAGCCAAAATTTTTGCGACCCGGAAAGCTTTTTTGGATAGAATTGCACAATGAACAGCCATGATGCGATCGCTATCCTCCAACGCCACGCCGACGCATTGCGCGCGCGCGGCGTGCGTCATGCCGCGTTGTTCGGCTCCGTCGCGCGCGGTGAAGCGGGACCGGAGAGCGACATCGACATCATGATTGAGCTTGATCCCGCAGCGCCAATCGATGTTTTTGCTTACGTCGGAATCAAACGATTTATTGCGACGCTCTTTAGCAGCCGCGTTGACATTGTGAACCGTGCGGCTCTCAGGCCCGAGCTGCAAGGGCCGGCTGCGGCTGACGCGATCTATGCCTTCTAGGTCGCCGCGAACGAGACTCAATGATATCCGGGAGAATATCGCGCTCGCGCGCTCTTTTGTTGCCGATATGTCGCTTGAGCAGTTCAGCGCGGACATCCGCACGATTTATGCAGTGATCCGTAGTCTTGAGATAATTTCTGAGGCATCACGGCGACTTCCAGCCGATGTGAAAGCGCGGCACCCCGAGATTTCGTGGGCCGATGTCGCTGGCGCCGGCAACTTCTACCGGCACGATTATGAAAAAGTTGCCGTCGACATCGTCTGGCGCACGATCCGCAAATATCTCGCGCCGCTGGACGCCATAGTCGCAGATGAAATCGCTCGGCTGGAGACGTAATGTCACAAATTGCGATGCCGGGAGAGAGTCTCAAGCGCTGCCCGTGGCCCAAGGACGACCCGCTCTACCTCGCCTATCACGATGAGGAATGGGGCGTGCCGGAATACGACGACCGCGCGCTCTATGAGAAGCTCGTGCTCGACGGCTTTCAGGCCGGGCTGTCGTGGATCACGATCTTGCGCAAGCGCGAGAATTTCCGCCGCGCCTTCGACGGCTTCGCGCCGGACATCATCGCGCGCTATGGCAAGCGCAAGATCAATGCGCTGATGAACGACGCCGGCATCGTGCGCAACCGCGCCAAGATCGAAGGCGCGATCGCCTGCGCGCGCGGCTATCTCGAGATCGTGGAAAACGGGCCGGGCTTTGCGCGCTTGCTCTGGGACTTCCTCGACGGCACGCCGAAGGTTAACCGCTTCCGCTCAACGTCGCAGGTGCCGGCGGAAACGCCGATCTCGCGCGCGATGTCGAAGGAACTCGCCGGCCGCGGCTTCAAATTCGTCGGCCCCACCATCGTCTATGCCTTCATGCAGGCGGTGGGCATGGTCAACGACCACATCGTGACCTGCCACCGGCACGCCGCCTGCGCGGCGCATCCGCCGCCCGTCCGCCTTCTCCGATAGTTCCGCGCTATCGACACTAAAGCCGATCAATATTGGCGCCTGGGGCGGCGCTGGGCTGCAATGCCAGCACGGACAGAGGCCGCCTCGATTCCGGCACTCTGTCGAAAATGCAGTCGAATCAGAGGATTACGCCATGACCCTCGCGATTGCCTCATGCAACCCCGCCGCCGGCCAGCCAGTCCCCGCCCGCCTTGCCCATGACATCCGCAATTCGCTGGCGACCATCGCGCTGCATCTGGAAACCCTCGAGCGCCTCGCCGGTCCGCGCGGCGCCAAGGCCGCCTCCGCCGCCCATGCGCTGGTCGCCAAGGCCGGCGGCATGTGCGGCGACGTGGTGCTGGAGGCCGCCCACCCCGA
>JBGPOB010000382.1:0-3300 GCA_041487815.1 Xanthobacteraceae bacterium
ATTTCCTCATTGGGAACGATGGTCACGGTGGCAAATTGATCGGTGACGATCGGCAGCGTGCCCGGCAACGACACGTCCGCGGAGGCCGAAGTTCCACCATTTGCCGGCGCGCGACGGATCGGCGCCGTGACGACGATTTCCGGCAGCCGCTCGGCTTGCTGGGCCTGTGCCAGACCATCGGCGCAAGTGAGTAGAACCGCTGCGGCAGCGACGAAGCGCAGCGCGCGGCTGCGTTTCGGCAGGCTCGAACATTTCATTTTCCCTGTCCCTGTCTTCCCGCGCCTTGCAAGCTGCGGGGCCGTCGCGTTGCGACGAATCTGACAATCGAATGCGAGAGTTCAGGCGCGTGCGGCGCGGCCCCGCGCGGAAGCGGTGCCAGGGCCGCAACGGCCTGTCGTCGATGTCAGAGGGAGGGAGGCGCGCGCGACTGCGCGAGGACGTAGCGGCGAACACCGAACGCGTTGTCGTCAGGCGCGCTGAATGGTGCGGTCGAGACGACGCGCGGCGGAACGATCTCCGGCGGTGGCGGCGGCGGTGGCGCCGTTCCCGCCAGGTTGATCGTGGCGCAGATATCGCAGTTCAGTTCGGATTGATGCGGGCCGTTACCCTTGGACGGCGCCTGCACAATGGCTTCGGCGGACTTCGACGCCAGAAGCTTGCCCGCCAACCCCAGCTCCGAACGTGCCGGGCCGACGGCATGGACATGCGCGAAGGCGAGCGCCAATTGTAGCGTCAGCGCGGCCAGCGCAACGGCGCCGCCGGACCTTCTGTTGCGCCTGAACCAACGCATAGCCCGATCCCACCCGCGTCCGTACAATCTGTAACAATATAACAGTTAACGGAGCGCGCCCGTCAAGGTCCCTCCCCGGGCGGTTTGCACAGCCTCGCCCGGCGAGCCGGCAGCGCAACGCCACGCGCCCGCCCGATTGGCGGTCGAAGCTTTAACGCAGGCATGCTAAATGCCGCGCCACGGAAGCCGGACTGGAAAAAATTTGTGCGACCATGACCGAGACAAGACCCTTTGCGCCGGACGCGCGCGCGGACGTGCTTGTCGCCGCCTATGAGCGCGCGGGCTATGCGCGCACCGCGCCCGCGATCCTGCAACCGGCCGAACCGTTTCTCGATCTTTCGGGTGAAGATCTGCGCCGCCGGATCTATCTGACGAGTGACGCGACCGGTCGTGAGTTGTGCCTGCGGCCCGATTTCACCATCGCGGTCTCGCGCGACTACCTCGCCTCGCCCGCCGCCGGCAAACCCGCCGGCTTCTGCTATCTCGGCCCGGTGTTCCGCCAGCAGGACGATGGCGCCGGTGAGCTGGTACAGGCCGGCATCGAATCCTTCGGACGCCACGATATCGCGGCGGCCGACGCCGAATTGTTCGTACTCGGCCTTGAGGCCGCGAGCCTCTATGGCGTCGCGCAACCGACCATCCGGCTTGGCGACGTCGGCTTGTTCATCGCGCTGGTCGAGGCGCTCAAGATCGCGCCGGCCTGGAAGCGGCGGCTGGTGAAGGATTTCAACCGCGCCGGCCGCCTGGCGCGCGATCTCGATTTGCTGATGCGCCAGCCGGCGCAGGCGCGCTTGGAATATGACGGCGTGCTCGCGGCGTTGACGAACTCCGATCCGGCCGCCGCCCACGCGCTCGTCACCGACCTTCTGTCGATCGCGGGCATCACCGCGGTCGGCGGCCGCACCGTCGGCGAGATCGCCGACCGCTTCCTGGAGCAGGCGACCGTTGGCGGCGCCGGGCTTCCGATTGAAATCCGCGCCGTGATCGAACGCTTTCTCGGCATCGCCGGCGATCCCGATTCCGCGCTCGAGGAAATGCGCGCGCTCGCGGACGCGGCCGGCCTGGCGCTTGACGCTGCGCTCGACCTCTTTGAAACGCGCACCGGATTTCTCGCCGCGCGCGGGGTCGACGTCGGGCGCATCGATTTTTCGACGGCGTTCAGCAACAACCTCGACTATTACACCGGCTTCGAGTTTCACCTCTACGATCCGTCCGCACGCATCGCGCAGCCGCTGGTGGTGGGCGGACGCTACGACAATCTGCTGATCCGGCTCGGCAGCGCGGCGCCGATACCGGCGGTCGGTCTCGGCATCTGGATCGAGCGGCTGGCCAACGCCGGGAGCGCCGCATGAGCGCGCTCATCATCGCGGTTCCGGCCAAGGGGCGACTGCAGGACAACGCCGAGACATTTTTCGCGCGCGCGGGATTGAAGCTGGTCAAGCCGCGCGGCTTACGCGACTATCGCGGCGCCATCGAAAACGTCAACGGCGTCGAAGTCGCCTATCTTTCGGCCGCCGAAATCGCGCAACAGATCGCGCAAGGGGCAATCCACCTCGGTATCACCGGCGAAGACCTGGTGCGCGAAAGCATCGCCGATGCCGATGCCAAGGTCGTGCTGATCGAGGCGCTGGGCTTCGGTTACGCCAACGTCGCCGTTGCCGTGCCGCAGGCCTGGATCGACGTCCGCACGATGGCGGACATCGACGACGTTGCCACCGCGTTTCGCTTGAAGCACAACCGGCGCATGCGGGTGGCGACCAAATACATGAACCTGACCCGCGGCTTTTTCTCGGCCAACGGCATTACCGATTACCGCGTCGTCGAAAGCACGGGCGCGACCGAGGGTGCGCCGGCCGCGGGTACCGCGGAACTGATCGTCGACATCACGACGACGGGCGCTACGCTCGCCGCCAACGGACTCAAGGTCGTTGATGACGGCATTATTTTGCGCTCGCAGGCCAATCTTGTGGCCGCCCGCACCGCCGCATGGGACGACGAAACGCTCGCCGCCGCCCGGCTGGTGCTCGACCGCATCGCGGCGCATGCGCGCGCGCGCGCCTTTCGCGAGGTGCGCACGCGGTTTGCGGGCTGCGACGAACGCCTGTTGCAGACGGCGAAGGAAAAATTCGGCGTTGCGACGCCGTTCGGCGGCCCGACGTCGTCGGGCATGTTGACGCTGCATTGCCCGCCGCACGAAGTCCATGCGCTGGCGATCTTCCTGCGCGACAACGGCGCCGAAACGGTGGCGGTCGGCGATCTCGACTACGTCTTTACGCGCGACAATCCACTGTTCACCCGGCTTGAAGCGGGGCTATAGATTTCAGCGCGCTTCGTCGGCGGGATTTTCGCGCGCGCGGAACACGACGAAGTGCGACATCGCGAAATTGACGACGAAGCTTGCCAGGATCGCGCAGCCCTTGGCGGACGCCAGCGCGAGTTTGTCGTCGGCGAGCCATCCCGCCAGCACATAGTCGGCGATCAAGAGCGTTGCCGTGTTTGCCGTGACGCCG
>JBGPOB010000383.1:0-3272 GCA_041487815.1 Xanthobacteraceae bacterium
CGCATGCTCGAACGGCTGGGGCAATCGATCTTGATCAAGACATCGGACAACAAGGAAGGCATGGCGGCCTTTCTCGAAAAGCGCAAACCCCGGTTCAAGGGCAAGTAGGGGTTAGCGTGTGGTGACGCCGGTGCCGTCCGAACAGGCGACATTCGACTACATCATCGTTGGCGCCGGCTCGGCGGGCTGCGTGCTGGCGAACCGGCTGTCGGCCGATCCCAACCTCCGCGTCTGCCTGATCGAGGCGGGGCCGCCCGACCGCAATCTATTGATTCACATTCCGCTCGGCGTCATGGGCCTGTTCCGGCACCGCCGGCTCAACTGGCGCTTCGAGACGACCAGGCAGACCGAAGCCGGCAATCGCGCGATCTATGTGCCGCGCGGCAAGACGCTGGGCGGCACCTCCTCGATCAACGGCATGGTTTATACGCGTGGCCATCCGACCGACTATGATGCGTGGGCGGCGGCCGGAAATCCCGGCTGGTCGTTCGAGGACGTGTTGCCGTATTTCCGCCGCTCCGAAAACAACGAGCGCTGGAAGGACTCGCCCTATCACGGCGTCGGCGGCCCGCTCAATGTTTCGGATTCCGCGCCGAGCCTCTTGTCGGAGGTTTTCTCTGATGCCGCGGCGTCGCTGCAAATCCCCCATTGCGAGGATTTCTGCGGCGTGACGCATGAAGGTTACGGCATGCGGCAACTGACACAGAAGGGTGGGCGTCGCCATTCGACCGCGGCGGCGTTTCTCAAGCCGGTGCGCGATCGGAAAAATCTGGTGGTCATCACAAGCGCGCTGGTCGACCGCGTGACGCTCGACGGCAAACGTGCGGTCGGCGTTGAAATCGTCAATGGCACGCGCCGGCAAATCTCCGCGCGCCGCGAAGTCGTACTGGCGGGCGGAGCCATCGCCTCGCCGATGATCCTGATGCGATCGGGCATCGGCGACGGCGGCGAACTGGCACGGCATGGCATCGCGGTCGCGCATGATCTGCCTGCGGTCGGAAAGAACCTTCAGGACCACGTCGCGGCCTGCATTCAATACATGAACCCAAGTAACGCCTCGTTCGGCTTGTCCTGGCGCACGGTTCCGAAATTTGCGTGGGGCGCGGTCGAGTACCTGCTGTTCCGGCGTGGCCTCTATGCCCGCAACATCATGCAGGCCGGGGCCTTCGTGAAGTCCGACCCGTCACTGCCGAAGCCGGACATTCAGTTGATCTTCAGCGGCGCCCGGCGCACGCCAAGTGGGATCGTCGGCATCGGCCACGGTTTCGGCCTGTTCGCGGTGGTGCTGCGGCCGAAAAGCCGCGGTTACGTCGGACTGTCGGGCGCGGACGCGCTGGCCGCGCCGGTGATCGACCCGAGGTTCTTCAGCGATCCCGCTGACATGGAAGCGCTGCTGCGCGGCGTCAAGCTTTCGCGCCGGCTGATCCAGGCCCCGGCGTTCAACCCGCACCGCGGCAAGGAGATTGTGCCCGGCGACAATGTGCAGAGCGATGATGGTCTGCGCGAATTCATCCGCAATGCCGCGGCAACCGTGTTCCATCCAGTCGGCACCTGCCGGATGGGCGGCGATCCGACGTCGGTTGTCGATCCGCAATTGCGCGTGCGCGGCATCGACGGACTGCGCGTCATCGACGCCTCGATCATGCCGACGATCATCGGGGGCAATACCAACGCGCCTACGATCATGATCGCTGAAAAGGGCGCCGACATGATTTTTGGAAAATCATCGCCAGCCGTACATTGAACGCACGGGTGCAGTCGGTCATAACGTCAGTTTGGAAAAGGGAAGGGACCCATCGTCATGGACAAGTTCGTGTTGATTGTAGATGTCGAGGTCAAGGAAGGAACGGCCGACCGGGTGCTGGCGCTGGTTTCCGAGAACGCCCATAACTCCGTCGCGAAGGAACCCGGATGTCACCAATTTGACGTGCTGCGTGTGACCGACAGCCCCAATCGGCTGATGCTTTACGAGGTCTATGACAACGAGGCCGCATTTGCCGCCCACGGCAAGACTGCGCATATCCAGGAATTTCTGGCCAAGGCGCGTCCGATGTTCGTCAAGACGACAATGACGAAGCTCACGCGCAAGACCCACCCGGTCAAGAAATAAGCGAACCGGCTGCGAAGGTGCTTTCCGGCTTTGCCGCAGCGCGCCGACAACGGGAGAAGATCATGGCGCAGATCGTGTTTGGAGCCGGAACCTCGCATACGCCCTATCTTCTGGCCGCCGACGAGACGTTGCCGCGGTTCGAGGAGACCGACAGCCGCAACAAGCATCGCGACAAGGAAGGCCGTCAGGTCAGCTACGGCGAACTGCTCGCGCAAGCCGACCCGAAGCTCGCGCACATGGTGGCGCCCGAACATCTGGTCGCGCGCCAGAACGTCGCCCGTGCAGCGGTGAAGAAGCTGCGCTCGGCCGTGAGCAAGGCCAAGCTCGATGCACTCATCGTGCTCGGCGACGATCAGAACGAGAGCTACCGTGAGGACTGCCACCCGACATTCGCGATCTATTACGGCAACACCATCCGCAACGACAACAAGCAGCATACGACCTATTCGCACCTGCCCGACTGGTACATCAAGAACCGCGCCGCGTTTTTCGAGCAGGACGCCGCGCGCGATTATCCTGTGCATGCCAAACTCGGCGAGCATCTGATCGAGGTATTGATGGACGCTGATTTCGACGTCGCCGCATCAAAATGCCTTCCGGCGGGCGAAGGCGAGGGCCATGCGGTGGCCTATGTGCACCGTCATGTGATGGATGCGGAAAAGCCCGTACCCGTCGTGCCGGTCTTCCTCAACACCTACTATGCTCCCAACCAGCCGCGCCCGCATCGCTGCTACGCGCTCGGCAAGGCGATCCGCGCGGCGGTTGAGAAATTCCCCGGCAACGAGCGCATCGGCATCGCCGCATCAGGCGGGCTCAGCCATTTTTTGGTCGACGAGGATTTTGACCGAGCGATCCTCAAGGCGCTCGGCAGCAAGGACGCCGAGTTCCTCAAGAACCTGCCGCGCAACAAGCTCAATTCCGGCTCGTCGGAGATCCTCAACTGGGTCGGCATCGCCGGCGCGCTCGAACACCTCGACTTGAGCTGGTTCGAATATGTCCCGGGCTATCGCACGCCGGCAGGCACCGGGACCGGCATGAGCTTCGCGACCTGGTCCTGATCGAACCCGGGCACCCGTTCTGAAAACGTCCGGCTATTGTCGGAACGGCAAACAGCATTTGGCGGAAAATTGGCGACCCCGGGAGGAATCGAACCTCCGACCAA
>JBGPOB010000384.1:0-3259 GCA_041487815.1 Xanthobacteraceae bacterium
AATGCCATCCTGGTGCCGCTGCAATGCGAGTTCTTCGCGCTCGAAGGTCTGTCGCAGTTGCTCAAGACCGTCGAGCAGGTGCGCCAGGCGCTCAACCCCGATCTCACGATCCACGGCATCGTGCTGACGATGTACGACGCGCGCAACAATCTCTCCAGCCAGGTGGTCGCGGACGTGCGCGAGTTCATGGGCAAGAAAGTTTACGAGACCATCATCCCGCGCAACGTGCGCGTCTCCGAGGCGCCGTCGCACGGCAAGCCGGTGCTGATCTACGATCTCAAGTGCGTCGGCAGCGAAGCCTACCTGCGGCTGGCCACCGAGATCATCCAGCGCGAACGCGAGCTGCGGGAATTGCGCGCGAGTTAGCGATGTTCAAATTGCGCGCACCACTCATCTGGCATGGCCGGGCTTGTCCGATGGCGGTCTGGTTTGGTTTTCCGAATGCACCAAGAACACCAGCCGGTTCCCCTCCCCCGTGTGGGGAGGGGTTAGGGGTGGGGGTGACTGTTAAGTTCGCCGCGTCACGATGACCCCGATGCGGCGTGCACAACCTCCCCTTACGGGGATCGCCGGGACAAGCCCGGCGATGACGACGTAAGATGAATTGTCGAGGGAATTGCAAATGAGCGTTTCGAGGGAGGCGGCGATGCCGGATGATCCATCGCGCTCGCGCCTGGGTCGCGGCCTGGCGTCGCTGATCGGCGATGTCGGGGAGGAGAGCGCCGTTGTCGAACGGGCCCGCGGCCAGCGCCGCGTGCCGATCGAGAACGTGCATCCTAATCCGCGCAATCCGCGCAAGAATTTTTCCGAACTCGAACTTGCCGAACTCGCCAACTCGATCCGCGAGCGCGGCATCATCCAGCCGATTATCGTGCGGCCTGGGCGGGGCAACGATCAGTTCGAAATCGTCGCCGGCGAGCGGCGCTGGCGCGCCGCCCAGCTTGCGGCGCTGCACGACATGCCGGTGGTCGTGGTCGATGTCAGCGACAATGAAGCGCTGCAGATGGCGATCATCGAGAACGTGCAGCGCGCCGATCTCAACGCGCTCGAGGAAGCGTCCGGCTATCAGTCGCTGGCCGATCAGTTCAACTATTCGCAGGACGACATCGCCAAGACCGTCGGCAAGAGCCGCAGCCACATCGCCAACACCATGCGGCTGTTGAAACTCTCGGACAAGGTGAAGGCCTTCATTTACTCCGGCCAGCTCTCGGCCGGCCATGCGCGCATGCTGGTCGGCCAGCCCAACGCGGACGCGCTGGCGCGCGACATCGTGGCGCGCGGGCTCAACGTGCGGCAGGTCGAGGACCTTGCGCGCGAAAGCACCCATCGCGCCGACAAGAAGCCGCGCGCGGCGCGCGGCAAGGATCCCAACACCGTCGCGCTCGAAAGGCGCGTCTCGGACGCGCTCGGACTCAACGTCAGCGTCGATCATCGCATCGACGGCGGCGGCACCGTGCACATCAAGTACCGCGATCTCGATCAACTCGACGAGATCATGAAGCGGCTGGCGAAGGGGGCTTAAGGGAGCCTCGTTCCCGCGCGATCGTCATTGCGAGGAGCGCTTCGCGCGACGAAGTAATCTCAACGCATGCATGAGAATAAGATTGCTCCGGGTCGCTCGCAATGACGGCGAGGGTATTCGATTTCAGCATTGCGAAAAGCACAATCGGGCAGTCAGTCAATTCGGCGCCTGGCGCCGGACTTCGCTTTACTCAATCCGGACTGCTTGGCAACCGCCGCATCATCCGCACCAACTGCGGCGCGCGCCATCCCAGCGCCGCGCCAAACCTTCCGCGACCAGAACATCGCCCAACGAGCGTCCGCCGCGTTCAATGACGCGGAGTTCGCGTCCATAGGCGTCCCTATCCCGGAAGCCGGAACGGACCACCTCGAATGGTCCAGCGTTCATCAATACCAGCAGGCGGCGCGTCGCTCTGCGTCCAAGCTCGGCTTCCGACGCGCATTTCGGTTCAAACGTTTCAGGCGCGTCGATATCGGCGAGCCTGATCTTGACGCCTTCGTGGCGGATGGTGTCGCCGTCGATCACGCAATTTTGTTGGTACGTGCCTGCGCAGAGCTGGAACGTGCCCGCCCGGCCCCAGCCGATTGACCGGACGGTGCCGCTTGAATTGACGGTGACAGCGGCATAAAGCACTGCTGCTACGCCCACCAAAGCGAGCAGCGGCAGCCACACCGGAAGCGACATCCGCTTCACTCGATTCAAAACATTGGGCGGCCACTTCGATTGGCGTTGGAACTGTACGATGCGCGACATGACCAATCGTTCCGGTTCCCGCGGTTTCTCGGGATACCGAATGTCGTGCCTCGCGAATGGCGACTCCAGCCGTGCTTGGTTTCAGGGTTATCGATTGGTAAATCTTCAAGCGTGCATCGGCGGCGGCACCGTGCACATCAAGTACCGCGATCTCGATCAGCTCGACGAGATCATGAAGCGGCTGGCGAAGGGGATGTAGGGCGTCCGCAGGCGCTCTTTCAATTATCCTCACCCTCCGAAGAGCGGGGCAACGAGATTGCGTCGCGGAGCCTGTGCGTAGACTGCGCGAAAACGCCGATCCGGACTAGCCCCTGCGGACAATGCCAAAGAAGTTCGCGATTGGGGCAAAGACGATACCGACGATCGCGCCATAGGCAAAACTCTCGACGGCACCAAGCAACATACCCGGTAGCGTCCAGGTGAAGCCTGGAAGGAACTGCAGCCAAGGCTGATGTAGTCCCCGGTCAGGAACAATCATCGCAAGCGCGAGACAAGCGACAAAGGCGATAAGAAGAAACGTTCCGAGGCTGAGACCAAGTTGTAACGGCCGAAGCGAAAAAGGATGATCATCCATTGCTGTGTTCCTGTTTGTCGCCGTGTCCGTGACGGTGGCCGAACAGGTGCATCAGTGGACACAGCAGGAGGATTAGATAGGGCAATGCCAGCGCGAAATGCCCGGTATGAGTCCACAACAAGTAGGCGCCCAACGCGGCGATGGGCAAAGTCAATGTCCAGCCAAGCTTTGACCCTAGTAAGCATCGAACATTACTCAAGGCCATAGGCGTCACCCTGAAGTTGAAATATGGTCAGATACATCGCCTCGTACCTTGAGCCAGATCAAACCGGCAAGCCGCGGGCGGCGATGTCGCGCATCCGGAGTTTGCGTCAAGCGCGATCGACGATGGCATGATTTGATGAACCGCACCGCCGTCCTGTACGCACTGGCGTCGGCCGCCTTGTTCGGCGTCTCGACGCCGGCGGCCA
>JBGPOB010000385.1:0-3250 GCA_041487815.1 Xanthobacteraceae bacterium
AGGCAATCGACCAGATAGATGACCTTGCCGTCGAGGCTGTCGAGCCGCGCCGCCAGCCGCTTGCCGACGACCTTGGGTGGGAACCCGCGTGGATCGTGAACTGCGATGCGTTCGCTCATCTCATGTTCCGATTTTCGCCATCGAGCCGATTACTCTAACAAAATAACAGTTTCGCCGTCGGCGCAACTACGGAATATTCCATAATTTTACCGCCACGCGTCGATCGAGATCGTCGGGCTCGCCGCTTTCCCCTTGTCGGTGACCGGCGCGCCCGGCCCGCGCCCGCCGTAGCGGCCGCCAAAGATTTTCCAGAAGCCCTGCGTCTCGCCGCCGGCGACGATGATGTTGATGTCTTCCGGCAGGAACAGTTGCACCAGCTCGTCCGGTTTCGCCTTCAGCCGGCTGGCGTATGGCTCGACGCCCGCGACGCCGAGCGGATGCATCAGCGTCTGAATCCACTGATTGTCCCAGTAATCGCGCGCGGGCAGGCGCGCGTTCTCGGCGCACCATTCGATCAGCTTGCGTTTGCTGAAGCCGAGCTTCTGGAAGTCGCGCGCCGCCACTGGGTCCATCACCAGGAACGGCGGCAGATAATGGTCGGCGGCGATCAGCGTCCGGATCAGCAGGCTCTGCCACGTATCGCGCGGGCCCTGCCCCGCGTGCGTGTACCAGCCGCCGAAGAAAATGCTCACCGTCGAGTCCGTCGGCTTGAATCCCTGCTGGACGTGAAACGGCTCCCACGGACTGCGTTCTTCGGCCTCGGGAAAGCACGCCGTGTAGGCGTACCAGTTGCCGAGCGTGCCCATGTAGGATTCGCCCGGCACCGAGCCGCCTTGCAGGTTCTGCGACAACAGGCCATAGGCGCGGCCGATGGTGGCGTTGGCGTGGTTGTAGGGACCCATGACGCCGATGCCGGAATCCATGCCGATCTCGTTGCGGATCGGGCCGTTGACCACCGAGATGGTCGCGAACGAATTGGTGCTCGAGGACCGCGCGGTCTGTCCGCTCGCCGCCATGGCGAGGATCACCGGCAGGTACTCGGGTCGCGCGCCGGCCATGACGGCGTTGACGGCGACCTTTTCGACCGTGAATTCCCAGAACTCGCGGAACGCCGTCGGCCGCAACCGGCCGACGATCTTGTCGGGCGGATGGCTGGTGCCCTTGAGCATCCGTTCCACGCGCGCTTCGGTCGGCAGCGTGATCGGCAGGAAATCCGTCCAGCGGTTGCGGATGAAAAGTTCCTGCAGGTTCTCCTCGGTATTGGGCTCGAGCAGACGCGGCGTTGTGCGCTCGAAGGTCGCGCCCTTGAGGTCTTCCTGGTCGAGCGGGCGCGTCAAGCCCTCGATCACCTCCTGCACGAACGGCCGGCTGGTGACCTTGTCGTTGCCATGGATATAGGCGCGCAGCTCAGCCGGCGAGACGCCCACAACCGGCTGCGGCAGAAATGCTTGCCGCGTGCGCGGCATGCCGTTCGCCAATGCCGTCGCTTTCGCGAGCCGGGCGAACACTTGGGTGTGCACGGCGACGGTTGGAATGCCGCGCGCTTCCAGCGACATTGCCATCCCCACGACCGTGGGGCAGCAGGTGCTTCAAAGCCCGACACCGAGGATGGCGGCGTCGCCATCCGCTTCGACCTTGGCACGCATGTCCGGATCGTCGACCCAGCTTTCGCGCGTCTCGATGATGCGCGTTTGTACGTTCGGCAGATGCTCGGCGAACCATTCGCGCATCTGCTCCATGAACGCGTCCGAATTGTCGAACTGGCAGTCGACGAGAAAGACGACCTTGCCGTCGAGGCTTTCGAGCCGCGGCGCGAGACGCTTGCCGGTGACCTTCGGCGGGTATCCGCGCGGGTCATGGATCACAATGCGATCGCTCATTTCGCTCTCCGGATGCGGCGCTTCACTGCGCCGATTCGCCCGCCATTCCCGGTTTCTTGTTTCGTGGCAACTTGCAACTACCCAGTAATCCACCAAGGCTGCCCATACAAGGGTTTCTGCTCCTCGCCCAATTGATGGCGGGCATGCGATTTCCTACAAGTTGGACAGCGGCCGAATGGGCATCGCAGCGCAACGACGCGCGTATCGCAGAAGCTGAATAATGACCGATCTCTCTCTCGACGGTGAAATCCGCGACGGGCGCCATCATCAGCGCCTGCGCGTCTATTATGAGGACACCGATTTCACCGGCATCGTCTATCACGCCAATTACCTGCGCTATATGGAGCGCGGGCGCACCAATTACCTGCGGCTGATCGGCGCCGACCACCGCGCGTTGTTCGAGGCGACCGAAACGGAAGCGCCCGGCTTTGCTTTCGTCGTGCGCGCGATGAATATCGATTTTCTGAAACCCGCGCGCATGGACGACATTCTCGACATCGTGACATCGCCGGAGGAAGTAAAGGGCGCCTCGGTGCTGCTGCGCCAGCGTGTGCTGCGGGGCGACGCCCTTTTGATCGACGCCGGCGTGCGCGTGGCCTTCGTGTCCGGCGGGCGGGCGCGGCCGATCCCGAAGCCCTTGCGCATCGCGATGAAGGCGGACCAGGATTTGACGGCGGGCGATGCTGCGTAAAGGCTTGCCTGTCATTGCGAGCGACCCGTCTACGCCAAGGCTTCGACGGGCTTGCTGCCAGTCGGCCGAAGCGTTAGCGAAGGCGGAAGCGAAGCAATCTCCCGCACTATGACCAAACTTTACTGCGTCTATATCCTGACCAATCGGCGCCACACGGTGCTTTACACAGGAGTAACCTCCGACCTGAAATCGCGGGTCTACCAGCATCGTGAAAAGCTCGTCGCGGGATTCACCGCCCGGTATAACGTCAGCAAAGCTTGTATATTATGAGGTCGGGGATAATGCGTATTCGGCCATTTCCCGCGAGAAGCAGATCAAGGCGGGATCGCGTCGCAAAAAGATCGAACTTATTGATGCGATGAACCCCAAATGGCGCGACCTTTATGATGAATTATGACTCCGCTTCTTGTTTGAGATTGCTTCGTCGCCGTTTCCGCCTACGCCGTTGCGGGCTACGGCGGACAATCCGGCTCCTCGCAATGACAAACTTATCCTCATTGCAAGCGCCATCCGCCCGCTATTGAATCGGCTCGGAAAGATGATGGGTACGCTATCGTGAAGCCATGCGAATTCACGCTCTTCGATACGGCGATTGGCGCTTGCGGCATCGTCTGGACTGGCCGCGGCATTTGCGGCGTGCAGCTTCCCGAAGGCGACTTGCGCAAGACCCGCGCGCGCC
>JBGPOB010000386.1:0-3196 GCA_041487815.1 Xanthobacteraceae bacterium
AGGTCGGGTCGCCGACCCGGATGAATTGGCCCGAGGCGGCGCCGGCAATGACGAGAATGACGATCAAAAGCACGACGCCGGCCGCGACCGTGCGCGAAAGCGAAGTCAGTATGGCTGCCATGGCGACCCCCCATAAGTATTTCAAACCCATGGCAGGTTAGCACGACACCGGCACGGTTCAAATCCGCGGCATCAACTTTGCGGGCATAGGCTGCTTAAACGCGACGCGGCAAAGCCGAGCCTCGCCGCGTCCGCATTCCGGAATCCGGCGTATCGGACCAGATCAGTGGGCAAGCTCGGCTTGCTGCAGCGCCTCATCGAGCAGCCAATCGGCGTATTCCCAATTGACAAGGTGGTCGAGGAATGCCCGCAGATAGTCGGCCCGCCGGTTGCGATAGTCGATGTAGTAGGCGTGCTCCCATACGTCGCAGCCCAGGATCGGGTGGGCGCCATGCACCAGCGGGTTCTCGCCGTTCGGCGTCTTGGTGACGATCAGATATCCGGACTTGACGGCCAACCAGCACCACCCGGAGCCGAACTGACCGGTCCCCGCCGCAATGAAGGCATCCTTCATCTTTGCGATTGAGCCAAGATCGCTGGTAATCTTTTTATGCAGCCGGCCGGGTATCTTGTCGCCGCCACCGCCGGGCTTCATCCAGCGCCAGAAATGGGTGTGATTGTAGTGCTGCGCCGCGTTATTGAAGAGGGCGGCTTTTTTTCCGTAGCTGCCGACGACGACTTCCTCGAGCGATTGGCTTTGCCACGGAGAATCGGCGACCAGGTTGTTGGCGTTATCGACGTAGGTCCTGTGATGCTCGTCGTGGTGGTATTCGAGGGTCTCGCGCGACATGTGCGGCGCCAGCGCATCGTAGGGATACGGCAGGTCTTCGAGCTTGAATGTCATGGGCAGGCTCCTTTGTTACTGTCGAGCCGGCCCGATCGTCCGCAACGACCGTAACCGCGCTCACGCCCCCGCACCCCGGTCAGATGTACACCTCGGTTCGATATCAAAGACGCGCGGTGCCACGATCGACAGGCGCCGTCGAAACGTGCGCCACGAGAAGGTAGTTCCACTTTGCGGCGTCTTTGGTGCGTCAATGCGGCGCCGGCGCGGCCCGCGCGTACGACCGGATCGCGTTGCCGCGCCACTCGCTGGCTTGGACCTAGCTGGACTCGACAGGTGATCGGGTGAAGTCGGAGGCAGTATACCGGCCGGCTCGCATGCCGATTCATGTGATTGGCGCGAGCACGCAGATATGTTCAGGCAATCCGCGCAAGTTTGATTGTTTTGTCTAAAACCGAAAATCACTTTTGCCGATCGCGCGCTCGTCCATTGCACGACTTTTAGTCGTAAAACTGTTGCAATCTTACGGGCTTGCGGCAAGGCTGCGGCCAGGAGCGCACGAGTCCATGACGGTAGTCCTATACGCACTCGGCATTGTGGTCGGCGTCGTCGGCCTGATGGCGATGGGTTTCGCGGTGCCGATACGCGACTTCAGCCTCGGCAACGCGCTGATCATGGCCGGGGCTACGGCGCTTGTTGGCGGCCTGACGTTGATCGGGCTCGGCGCGGTCTTGCGCGAGCTTAAAAGGCTGCGAGGCGCGTTCGAAAAGGTGGTGCAGTCGGCGCGCGCAGCCGAGGTCACGCGTGGCGGCGGTCCGGTGCGCGCTGCGGTTCCGCCGCGGCCGGCAGCACCCGGTTCGCCGCGCGCTGCGCGCATGGAACCGCAGGTGGACGCGCCGCCGGCGCCGGAACCGGCACGGCAGGAGGCGCGCGACGAGGCGCGCCAGCCCGCGCGTCTAGCCGCTCGCCCGCCTGCACGTTCCGGCCTGTTCGCGTCGATCCGCGGCTCGACCAGCGAAGTCCACGTCGCCGAAGTCCCCGACACCACGTCGTCGCCGCAGGCGCCGCCGCCTGGCCCATCGGAATCATCGCTGCGCGGCGCCGCGCGCGAGGACACGCGGTTCGAACCGAAATTCGGATCGGCACCGCCCGCCGAGCCGGCCGCGCCGTCGCCGGCATCGCTCGCGACCCGAACTGCTGCGCGGTTTGAAATGCCGCGCGCCACGCCCGAACTTCCGCGCCCGCACGAGCGCACCAGCGAACGCTCGCCGCGAAATCTTTTCGATTCGGTCTGGCCGACGGATTCCAAGGCACCTGCCGAAGCTGCGCCCGAGCCTGCTGCGCCGCCGCCGCCGCCGCCACCGGCACCGTCCGATCGGGAAGACTTCGATGAACGCGCGCCCGACGCGCGCCGACCACGGCATTCCGAGCCGGTGCCGCCGCCCGAGGAACGGCCCGGCATCCTGAAGTCCGGCGTCATCGACGGGATGGCCTACACGCTCTACACCGACGGTTCGATCGAGGCCCAGTTGCCGCAGGGGCTTATCCGCTTCGCCTCGATCGACGAACTGCGCGCGCATCTGGAAAACAATAGCTAAGTATTTCGCGCGCAAGGGTCCATATTCAAAAATTGAATTTGCTGAGTAACCGCTGGCCGATGTCCGATTTACGGCGCCTTGCGGACTCATGTTGGACAGCTCACCAGGTTGGCGATGGGCCAATTGCAGAAATAGAACGCCGGCGGACGACGTTGTCGATCTGGAGCGTCAACTCATAAACACTGCCCATGATGGCTCGAAATTATCCGCTCAGCAGCCGTAAGCGGATACTCTTTAATGGATACTCCATTCAACCGCCTACCATCGCCCGCTAACCGTGAATAAAATGTTCGAGCTGATCAATCATAAATTTCTGATCACCGATAATGCTTTTGACAAGATCTCCGATTGAAACAATACCAATTAGCTTTTCTCCCTCAAGCACCGGAAGATGACGCACGCGCTTTTCACTCATGAGCGCCATACATTGTTCAACGGATAGCTCCGGCCGCGCAATGATAACATGTCTCTCCATGATGTCCCGCACAGGAATCGCGGGAGATGTTTTACCCTTAAGAACGACATTCCGCGCGTAATGTCTTTCGGTGATGATGCCAACGAGTTCGTCGCCATCCTTCACGATCAACGATCCAACATCTTTTTCCGCCATTTCCGCGATGGCATCAAAGACAGTAGCATCCGGGTGAATAGACCAAATTGTTTTCCCCTTCCGATCAAGCAGTTGTCGCAATGTGGTCATTTCGAACCTCCGTCAGCCACAAAATGCGGCGCGAGGAACGTGATCGTGTAATTG
>JBGPOB010000387.1:0-3191 GCA_041487815.1 Xanthobacteraceae bacterium
GACTTCCATGACGTTCGGCACCCGTGTGAACCCGGCGACCGGCGCGATGTCGCGAATGAAGTTGAAATTGAGCTTCTGGTACAGCGACGCGTTGATGGCGTTGGCCGGATTGATCAGCAACAGCGTGTAACCGTCGGGCTGCGCATTGATGACCGCCTCGGTCGCGATGTTATTGCCGGCGCCGGGGCGGTTCTCGACGATGAACGACTGCCCCATCTTTTCCGACAACCAATGCCCAAACAGCCGGGCGACGATGTCCGTCGACCCGCCGGCGGGATAGCCGACCACCCATTTCACGGGGCGGTTTGGATAGTCGTCGGCGCGTGCAAAGTTCGCAAATGCGGCAACGGCGGCAATTCCCACAACAAAGAGACGCGCTCGGCGCATGGCCACTTCCTCCTCATTAACAATTCTCAGGCGCGGTTCGCCCGCCGCCGTTTTCTTGGTTTCATCCTAATGCCAATTGTGCGTCCGCAACATCGGCCGTTCGCGTCATTGTTGTTTCGAACGCAGTGCGTCACGGCCATCGGCGAGGCGGGCCGCCCCGAAAAACCACATCATTCGGCGGCAATGGCGGCGCCCCGGCCGGGCCTATTCGACGTCCTCAACGTGCTTTGGCCCGGTGCCGAACGCGCGCTGCGCCAATGTGGCTTCCATGAACTGATCGAGATCGCCATCGAGCACCGCCGCCGTGTTCGAAGTCTGCACGCCCGTGCGCAAGTCCTTCACCATCTGATACGGCTGCAAGACATAGGAACGAATCTGGTGGCCCCAGGCGATGTCGGTCTTGGCGGCTTGGTCGGCGATGGCCTTTTCCTCGCGTAGCTTGAGCTCGCGCTCGTAGAGTCGCGCGCGCAGCATTCGCCAGGCTTCGGCGCGGTTGCGGTGCTGCGAGCGGTCGTTTTGGCACACCACCGCAATCCCGGTCGGAATATGCGTGAGGCGGACCGCCGACTCGGTCTTGTTGACGTGCTGGCCGCCAGCGCCGCCGGAACGCATCGTATCGACACGCACGTCCGCCTCCTTGATATCGACGACAATGCGGTCATCAACCACGGGATAGACAGTGACGCCGGCAAACGAAGTATGGCGGCGCGCATTGGCGTCGAACGGCGAGATGCGCACCAGCCGGTGCACGCCGGCCTCGGTCTTGAGCCAGCCGTAGGCATTGCGTCCCTTGACTTGAATGGTCGCGGATTTGATGCCGGCCTCTTCGCCCGCCGTCTCTTCGAAATATTCAACCTTGAATTTGTGCTGTTCGGCCCAACGCGTATACATGCGCAGGAGCATGTTGGCCCAATCCTGGCTTTCGGTGCCGCCCGAGCCGGCGTGCACTTCAACGTAGGTGTCGTTGGCGTCGGCCTCGCCCGACAGCAGCGCTTCGCGTTCGCGGCGCGAGACGTCGGTGCGCAGCGTGCGGATCGCGGCTTCCGCCTCGGCGACGACCGCCTGATCGTTCTCGGCCTCGCCCAGTTCGATCAGCGTGACGTGGTCATCGAGTTCCTTTTCGATCTCAATGATCGCGTTGATGCGGTCGTCAAGCGAAGTGCGCTCCTGCATTATGCGCTGCGCGCGCGCCGCGTCGTTCCAGAGGTTTGGATCCTCGGCCTGCTGGTTCAGTTCGTCGAGGCGGGCGCGCGCCTTCGGGAAGTCAAAGATGCCTCCTCAGCAACCCGACGGACTGCTTGATTTCCTCAACCAGGGTTACGATTTCAGCGCGCATGCACGGTCTTCCGATTCGATCTTGGATGTAACGGTTGCGCGCGCACTGCGCAACCGGCAGGCGCGCCGCAACGACGATCGCCTATACCGTACCGCGTCGGCTGGGGCGGGTACTCATAAATCGAGCTTACTGAGTACGACTTGCGCAATGTCCGCTTATCACCCGATAGCGACCGGATAGCAGACATCGTCGCAGATCGGTTTCGGGCCGTGAGCGGCCATTCTGGCGAACATGCTGCATACCAAGCCAGCAAGGACCGACGATCACGCCCGTTGATTCATCTCAATGCACTCGTCGCATAAATGCGCTTGTAAACAAACCATCCACTATTACACGTGAACGGGCGCGAGCCTTTGTGCCCGCGGCGCAAATTTCAATTCAGGAGGGCGCAACATGACCAAACTCAAGATGTTGATCGCTGCAATCGTTGCTGCTGGAATTATGTTTGGCGCACAGAGCGCGCAAGCTCACTGCGATTCGCTCGACGGGCCGGTCGCAAAGGCCGTTCAAAAGGCGCTTGAAACCGGGAATATCAATCCGGTGCTAGCCTACGCGCCGGCAGCGGCCGAAGAAGAAATACGTGCTGCATTCGAGAAGTCGCGCAAGGTGCGCGGCCTCGGAGCGGATGCACGGGGGCTCGCCGACCAAGCCGTCATGGAGACGGTTATACGATTGCATCGCGCCGGCGAAGGCGCCGCGTATACGGGGCTAAAGCCCGCTGGCATCGACTATGGGCCAGTGATCCCGGCTGCGGAGCATGCGGTGGAGACTGGCGATCTGGCGAAGCTCAAGGCAGTACTCATGGAAGAGATCGAGCATGCTTTGCGCGAACGTCTCGCACACGTGCGCGAGCTTCAGAAGGTGCCGCTGGAGCCCAAGACGGCCGCTGAAGTGCCGCATGCCCGGGAGCGCGTCAGCGGCGAACTCGGCTTTATCACCTTCGCCGAGAGCCTGCACCAAGCGGCGCTCGGAAAAGGCGCTGAGCACCACGCTGATTAACGTCAACAATCATTACTGAAGGCCGGCGGAGCTTCGCGCAACGCTCCGAAGTTTATCTGACTAGGGGCTGAGGCCGCAGCAGTTGCGGGCGGCGAGAACGAGTATGAACCTGACAAGAATCCGAAACTCGTTGATTGCCGGGCTTTGCGGCACAGCCGTGCATTCGCTCCTTGTGCTGGTTCATAGCAAGACTGGTCCGCTGCCGGAGTTTCAGCCCAATGATGACTTTCGGAGGGCCCTATCCTGGCTGACGGGTACGGATATTCATCCAGGCTTCGCGTGGCTGCTCTTGTTCGTCAATGGAGCGGTGATCTGGGGATTCGTGTTTGGTCAAGCGTTTCAGTTTCTTCCCGGCAATGGGCCCTGGCAGAAGGGAGTCTTCTTTGGCGTGTGCGCCTGGATCGTGATGGGGCTTGTGTTCTTTCCGCTCGTTGATCGAGGCATCTTCGCCGTCGGGCTCGGTCTAGGA
>JBGPOB010000388.1:0-3149 GCA_041487815.1 Xanthobacteraceae bacterium
CGAGTTCGTCGAACGCCTGCCGCACGTCGAGATAGGCCTTGCCGGTGGTGATGATGCCGATCTTCGGATTGCGCCCGCCCGAGGTGACGAGCTTGTTCAACTTGTTGGCGCGCACAAAGGCGAGCATGGCGTCGCGCTTGTAATCGTGCAGGCGCGCTTCCTGGCCGAGGATGGTATCGATGAGCCGGATGTTGAGCCCGCCCTCCGGCATGCGGAAGTCGAACGGGATGGCGATCTTCAAGCGGTCGAGGCTGCCGTCGGCCACGCCGGTCGACTCCACTGTCTCGTGCATGCATTTGAGCGCCGTCCATGCCCCGGTGAAACGCGACATCGCCCAGCCATGCAGTGCGTAATCAATGATCTCCTGCACGCCGGCGGGATTGAGGATCGGTATCATCACGTCGACGAAATTGAATTCGGATTGATGCGCCGTGGTCGATGACTCGGCCGTGTGATCGTCACCCATTAATGCCAGCACGCCGCCGTACCTGGATGTGCCGGCGAAATTGGCATGACGCAGAACGTCGCCCGAACGATCGACGCCGGGGCCCTTGCCGTACCACATGCCGAACACGCCATCGAAGCGGCCTTCGCCGCGCAACTCGGCCTGCTGCGAACCCCAAAGCGCGGTCGCGGCAAGATCCTCGTTGAGGCCGGGCTGGAACACGATATCGTTGGGTCTGAGAACGCTTTCGGCGCGCTGAAACTGGTAATCGAGCCCCCCGAGCGGCGAGCCACGGTAGCCGGTCACGTAGCCCGCCGTGTTGCGGCCGGCCCGGCGGTCACGCTCCTTCTGCATCAGGCACATGCGCACCAGCGCCTGGTAGCCGGTGACGAACACACGGCTCTCGGCGAGGTCGTATTTGTCGGCCAGCGAGACTTTTCGGAGCGCCATTACTCTGTTCTCCGCGGCAGGCGGCGGGTGTAGGTCGAAATATAGAGATAGGTCGCCAATACCGGAAGGCGGTCGAGTGAAACGAACGATGCACGATCCATTCATGTCGTCCAGAGCAAATTTGACGGAACGAAGTTGCCCTCGGGGCGATCGCCGCGAAATTTGGCGCAATGCAGTATGTCGCCGATTCCACAGGCTCCCGGCCAAAGCTCGGGCGCGGGCGATGCCGGGCTTTCGTCCGCATCGAAATGCCGACAAAAAAGCGGCCGGGCATTCGCCCGGCCGCAGGTATTGGTTCGCCAACAGCGTGGGAATTGAAACTATTCGATCGAATGGATCAACGACCGGCGCACCGCCTCAACGTCGTCCTCAAGCACTAGCGCGCTCAGGCGCTTTGGCCGGGAACCCAGTGCACGCAAGTCGGCAGATTGCAGCGGTGCGATCGTCACGCCCAATTCGTTGCGCTTGCGCCATTGGACCTTGGCCTGATAGGCGCCCTCGTGCCGGGGGATAGCGAGTTCGAATTCATCAGGGATCGCTGAAAAATCGCGCGCGAGCAACCGCGCACCGCAATCCGTCTGGTTCTTAACTACGCACGCGGCGCTCCAAAGGCGGCGATTGTAAAGAATCGTACCGCCAAGAAACGCGGGCTGGCGAGATTTCTTCCGCCGTTCCATCGCTTTCTGCCTCTTAAAATTGCAGGGCTGACGATGGCAGCGCAATCGTTCGCAGTAAAGTAAAGCTTGCGCACAATCTTAATCATTAGAATTTTATCGATCGGCTTAACCGAATGGATTCCATCAAAACGCCCGCCACCGACCTGAGCGAGGCCTACACCCGGTTGCCGGCGCTCCAGCTCCAGAACTCGCGGCCTTCCTCGCGCATGAAGCGCGCCAGCACCATCTTGTGTACCTCCGACGCACCATCGACGAGGCGCGCGGAGCGGGCCGCGCGATAAACCCATTCGAGAATTGTGTCCTTGGAATAGCCGCGCGCGCCGTTGAGCTGGATCGCCACATCGGCGGCATTATGCAGCGTATCGGCAACATGCAATTTCGCCATCGAGACTTCCTTGCGCGCGCGATCGCCTTGGTCGAGCTTCCAGGCCGCGTGCATGACCAGCAGGCGACCGATCGCGATCTGGTGCGCGACCTCGCCAAGCTTCATCTGCACGCTTTCGCGGTCGGCGAGGCGGATACCGAAGCTGGTGCGTTCGGCGACATAGGCTTGCGCTATTTCCATGCAGCGCTTCGAAAGACCAAGCCAGCGCATGCAATGCGTCAGCCGCGCCGGACCGAGCCTGATCTGTGTCACCTTCAGGCCGTCGCCCGGTTTCATCAGGACATTATTATCGCTGACTTCGAGGCCATCGAATTCCATTTCACAGTGGCCGCCGTGCTCCTCCGGCCCCATGATCCCGATGCGTCGCACGATCCGCCAGCCCGGCTGGTCCCGGTGATAGAGAAACGCCGTCAGGCCGCGGCGCGGTTCGTCAGACGTCTTGGCAATCACGATGAAATGCGCCGCCGCGGCGGCACCGGTGATGAACCACTTTCGGCCGCTGATGATCCACTTGCCGTTCCGCCGCTCGGCGTGCGTGAGCATCATCGAAGGATCCGAGCCCCCACCCGGAGCCGGCTCCGTCATCGCGAACGACGAGCGCGCCTTGCCGTCGACGATCGGACGCAGCCATTGCTCCTTTTGCGCAGGCGTGGCCACCCGCGCCAGCAGGTTCATGTTGCCATCGTCAGGCGCCATGCAATTGAATACCGCCGGCCCGAAAAGCGAGCGAGCGGCCTCCTCATACATCGCCGACCAGCCGACGATCGGGAGCGCCATGCCGCCGAATTCCTTCGGACATTGCGGCGCCCAAAGTCCGGCAGCGCGGGCCTTGGCCTGTAGCGGCGCCAGGCGCTCCTGCGGAATGTTCTCGTGCTCGGAAAAATTGTCCGGATCGGCCTCAAGCGGCAGCACGTGCGTTTCGACAAAGGCTCGCGTGCGCTGGCGAATCTCCTCGATTTCGGGCGAGAGCGTAAAATCCATTGGACCATTCCTGCGGTGGGCTGCTGCTCCGACAGACTATGTCAATTCGATCTACAAAGCACCGGCCATGTCAAATCCGCAAGCCACGCTTGCAAATAGCCCGCAAACTGGCTTGGTAGGTTCGTCGATAGGGACAGGGTTGACCGCCGCGATGACCGAAAAATTGCGCGACCCATTCTACTGGCTTGGCGAAATCAACAAGGCTTCGGCA
>JBGPOB010000389.1:0-3135 GCA_041487815.1 Xanthobacteraceae bacterium
ATCTGGGTGAAGCCGAGCGTCGAGCGGTCCATCCACTGCGCCATATAATGGCAGCCGATGCCGGCATAGGCGCGCGAGCCTTCCGGCACCACGGTGGATGAATTGTGCGGGCAGCCGGAGCAGAAATAGGGGATGCGGACCGCGACGTCCTCCGTCTCGGCGAGGCGCTTCTGCGCCTCCTTCAGCCGCGCGACGCGCGATGTCAGGTTTTCATCTGTGACGTATTTCAACAGCCGCTCGCCGATGCAGATCGCCACGTCGTTGGAATCAAGCGCGGCCTTGACCGGGAACAGCCAGTTGCCCTGCTCATCCTTCTTGCCGATGACGACCGGCTGGTTGGCGGTGCCGTAAAGCTCCTCGCGCACCTGCACTTCGATCAGCGAGCGCTTTTCCTCGACCACGATGATGAGATCGAGGCCGCGCGCGAACTCCATCAGCTCCTGCCGCCCGATCGGCCAAGGGCAGGCGATCTTGTCGATGCGCAGGCCGTACTGGTTGCATTTCACCTCGTCGATGCCGAGCTCGTCGAGCGCCTGGCGCACGTCGAGATAGCTCTTGCCGGTGGTGATGACGCCGATCTTCGGATTGCGGCCGCCCGAGGTGATGACCTTGTTGAGCCTGTTGGCGCGCACGAAGGCCAGCATGGCGTCGCGCTTGTAGTCGTGCAGCCGCGCCTCCATGCCAAGCACGGTGTCATGTAGGCGGATGTTGAGTCCGCCCTCCGGCATGCGGTATTCGTCCGGTCCCGGGATGATGATGTTGAGCCGCTCCAGGCTGCCGTCGACCACCGCGGTTGACTCCACCGTCTCGTGCATGCACTTCAGCCCCACCCAGGTACCGGTGAAGCGCGACATCGCGAAGCCGTAGAGGCCGTAGTCGATGATCTCCTGCGCCCCGGCCGGGTTCAGGATCGGAATCATCACATCGACGAAGTTGAACTCGGACTGGTGCGCGGTGGTCGATGACTCGGCGGTGTGGTCGTCGCCCATCAGCGCCAGCACGCCGCCGTGCTTCGAAGTTCCGGCAAAATTGGCGTGGCGGAAGGCGTCGCCCGATCTATCGACACCAGGCCCCTTGCCGTACCAGATGCCGAACACGCCGTCGTACTTGCCTTCGCCGCGCAGCTCGGCCTGCTGCGAGCCCCACAGCGCGGTCGCGGCGAGGTCCTCGTTGATCGCCGGCTGGAACTTGACGTTGCGCGGGGCGAGATACTGCGCGGCGCGCTGGAACTGGTAGTCGAGCCCGCCGAGCGGCGAGCCGCGATAGCCGGTGACGTAGCCCGCGGTGTTGAGGCCGGCGCGGCGGTCGCGCTCGTGCTGCATCATGGTGAGCCGCACCAGCGCCTGGTAGCCGGTGACGAAGACGCGGCTCTTGGTCAGGTCGTACTTGTCGTCGAGCGTGACGTGATTGAGCGACATGCGAAGGCGAACTCCGGGCATCAGTGTGCCCCGGCAGGGGCGGACCTTTCCAGGGGTTCTAAAGTAAAGAACAGATAGTGCCGGAACGCCACGCCAGCAATGCTACGCTGTTGATGAGACTGGTCGTTTCTTCAGCAGCGCAGGGCCCGCAAGGAAATGACCGCGCCTGCGCGCCCCGCGCATTTTGGCGCAATGCAACAATGCGCACAGCTGCTAATTGTTGGAAAGGCGAAAACGGCGACGAATTGCAAAGAAAAGGAAGCCAAGGGCCGCAGTCGCACCGAAGCACAAAATTGCACTAGCAAATGCCAGGGGAACTGATTTGGCAAGGACTCCCGATCTCAGTCCGAACAAGCCGAGTGGGTTGAATATCTGTGTGAGTGTAAAAACAGCCGAGCGAAATGCCGTCGATGTCGTATCGCTTCCGACAAGTGCTTCCTGCCATCCATATGGCTGTTTCGCCACTTCAAGTGAAACTGCCACACCGTCCACAAGCCAAAAAAGCAAAAAATTTCCGAGCGCGAATACAAAAAACCATATTGCAGGACGAGTGGTCGAATCTCCGTAGTTGGATAGCGCTCGATAGATTAGGTTGAATGCACGATCCAATTTGCTTTGTTGCCTGTAGAGCGCGCGCATTTCGGCACCATGAAATATTGCAGCGGCCTCAAGATTGTGCATTGCCGTAAGGTGATGGCGCAGATTTCTAAACGCTTGTGCATTCAATATCGTAGGCGAAAGGTGGACATTTTTGATTTCGACTAGCCCGTTAAACGGGGCATCTTCCTGAGGAAGTGGTGCAGAAATTTTTTCAATTCTGCCGCGATGTATTTGAAGCACCGCGAGTTGTCGATGAGCAAGATTGAGGCTGCCAACCCAACAATCAATTAGCTTCAACTCACAACTAGATCTGTCCGATCCGTAAGACGATATCGACCGCACAATGCAGTTTCGCAATTCTGCCTTCGCATGATCGCGTATTTCTAGCAACGCAATATGCTTATCCGACAAAGAAATCCGGGTTGCATGCCCGCCAATTATTAGCCCAAAATTGTCTAGGACTTCTGCCTTTGCAATCACCGCATTGCGAATATGGTCAGGAATTTCCGAAGATAAGATCATTACAGTCGGTTTGGCCTTAAGCCGCGTCTCCCACTCACTCGTGTACGCAGTTGCCGTGGCCTGTTCATTGAGACGAGAAAAATCGCGCACCCATTCGGAAAAGCGAGGCACATAGTCGGGCTTGTCTTGTGAATCGATCCAAGTGCGCGCAGCGGCGTTACGTTGCCGGCGTCGGAAAAAGAGGCGGCGCAAATCAAAGGCCATGATTCAAACAATCGATCTAGCTACAGTTGGCAACTACCCCAATAAAATATCCGATTCGCGGCTGGCCGGCGCGTCCACTCAATTGAGAATTTCGGGTGCGCATGATGTTTTGTCGGTGCTATATTGGTGCATCCAAGGAGCCCGGCCATGAACCAGCACGCCAAAATCGTCACGTCCGCCCCGACCGGCATCTCGCCCGAGGAATGGCAGGCCCGCACCGATCTGGCCGCCGTTTACCGGCTGTGCGCCCACTACGGCTGGGACGACGTGATCTACAATCACTGCTCGATGCGGGTGCCAGGCGAGCCGAGCAAGTTCCTGATGAAGCAGCACGAGCTTCTCTGGACCGAGGTCACGGCCTCCAACCTGCGCAAGGTCGACATGAACGACG
>JBGPOB010000390.1:0-3135 GCA_041487815.1 Xanthobacteraceae bacterium
ATTCACTAACACGCTAATTTTCAAACGTCCGAACATTTGTCGTTCTCGGATAGGGAGTGAATGTCATGCCCGATCTTGAAATCATCGGCGCCGCCGCCAGCAACTACGTCTGGGCCTGCCGCATCGCCTGCGCGGAAAAGCGCGTGCCCTACAAACACGTCTCGGTGATGCCGCATACGCCCGAGGTCGACGCCATCCATCCGCTCGGAAAAATTCCGGCGATGCGCCACGGCGACGTGACGCTGTGCGAATCGCGGGCGATCTGCGCCTACCTCGATCGCATGTTCGATGGCCCGCCGCTGGTTCCCGCCGACCCGATCAAGGCGGCGCAGGTCGAACAGTGGCTGTCCATCGTCAACACGGCGATCGATCCGGTTTGGATCCGGCAATACGCGGCCGGCTATGTTTTCCCGGGAACGCCCGACAAGAGCCCCAACCGCGCGGCAATCGACGCGGCGCTGCCGAAAATGGTGAAGCAATTTCCAGTAATGGATAAAGCGGTGGCGGGCGGCTATCTGGTCGACGGCGCGTTCACGCTTGCCGACATCAACTTCATTCCGATCCTGTTTTATATGCAGCGATTTCCCGAAAGCAGCGCGCTGCTCGCAAAATCCCGCAATCTCAAGAAATATCTCGACCGCCATCTGGCGCGAAAGAGCGTGCAGGAATCGATGCCGCAGAGTCAGCCCGGCACCGCAGGCGCCAAACCGGCCGAACCCGCCCGCGCCGGGGCGTGATGGCCAGCGCGCGCACCGAAAGGGGAGCGGCGGACCGGATGGCGGTGCTGGCCGATCCGATGCGCCGTGTCATCTTTGAAATGCTCACCGACGGACCACGATCGGTCGGCGAGATCGCGGAGCGCCTGCCGGTGACGCGACCCGCGGTGTCGCAGCATCTGCGTGCGCTGAGCGACGCGGGCTTCGTCAGCTACGAATCGGTCAGCACCCGCAACCTCTACCGGGTCGTACCGGCGCGCATCGCCGAGGTGCGCGACTATCTCGACCGGCTCTGGCTGAAGGCGCTGGCTAGTCTGAAGAAGCGCGCCAAGAAGCCGCATCGATAGGGTGTGATCCCGAAAAGTTGCAGGTAGATTCACAAATCAAGTGCAACGGCGAGGTTTGATTTTTTGGCGGAAGACTTCAACTGGAGCGTGGAATCCGAGAACGGCCGGTCGGGCACGCTGACGTTGTTTTCGCCCGGGCGGAGCGCCAGTAGCGGGCCACCTCCAAACCCCATTTTGCGTGGTTATGTGCTATAATATACTAATAATTTCAAATACTTAACAGCAAAGAGACATGTTGTGACGTGCATCACACCGGCTTCCGGCCGCCTCGCCTAGCATGCCATTGCTTGATCGCAGCGAACGTTCGCCGGCGACAAGGGTGTCGGTCAATCGAGCACACTCGATCGCAAAACGGGGGTTGATTTCAGGCACCGGACGATCGGTTCGATTTTAGTACCAAAGCCTTTTGAAATGGTATGCCGCCTGGTCCCCTGGGCGGCATATCTTTTTTGCCGACTTCTTGTCCCGGCGGAATCGCGTAAACTTTACCGATGGCCGGCGCCGTGACGGACGAACCGAAAATCAACATTCCCGAGTGGACCGTATCCGAACTGTCGGCGGCGTTGAAAAAGACCGTCGAGGATAATTTCGGTTACGTGCGCGTGCGCGGCGAGGTCTCGGGCTATCGCGGTCCGCATTCTTCCGGTCACAGCTATTTCGCACTCAAGGACGAATCCGCGCGCATCGATGCCGTGATCTGGAAAGGCGTGCTCGGCCGCATGCGCTTCAAGCCCGAAGAGGGCATGGAGGTCGTCGCCACCGGCCGCCTGACCACCTATCCCGGACGTTCCACCTACCAGATCGTCATCGAGAGCCTGGAACCCGCCGGCGTCGGCGCGCTGATGGCGCTCTTGGAAGAGCGCAAGAAAAAGCTCGCCGCCGAGGGCCTGTTCGACGAGGCGCGCAAGCAATTGCTGCCCTACCTGCCGGAACTGATCGGCGTCGTGACCTCGCCGACCGGCGCGGTCATCCGCGATATTCTGCACCGCCTGGCGGATCGCTTTCCGCGGCGCGTGCTGGTGTGGCCGGTGCGGGTGCAGGGCGACGGCGCGGCGGAGGAAGTCGCGGCGGCGATCCGCGGCTTCAATGCGCTGCCCGAACACGGCGCGCTGCGGCGGCCCGATCTGATCATCGTGGCCCGCGGCGGCGGTTCGATCGAGGACCTTTGGGCATTCAACGAGGAAATCGTCGTGCGCGCCGCGGCCGATAGCTTGATCCCGCTGATCTCCGCCGTCGGGCATGAGACCGACGTGACGCTGATCGATTTTGCCGCCGACCGGCGCGCGCCGACGCCGACCGCCGCCGCGGAAATGGCGGTGCCGGTGCGTGGCGAATTGCTGGCCGAAGTGGGCGATCTCGGCCGACGGCAGATGGGCGCCTGGCGGCGCGGCGCCGAGGCGCGCCGCACCGAACTGCGGTCGGCGGAAAGGGCGCTGCAAAGGCCCGAACAGATTTTCGAAATCCGCCGGCAGGCCCTCGACGCACTGGCCGAGCGCCTGCCGAAAGCGTTGCGCGGTGGTGCGCGCCTGCATCACATCGCGCTGTCGCGGGTCGCGTCGCGTCTCACTCGACAATTGCTGGAAGCCAACGTTTCCCGGCGGCGCGAGCGCTTCGGTGCCAGTGCGGCGCGGCTGGCATCGGCCTTGCGCGCCAATTTATTGGCGCACCGCAACGACAACGAGCGGCGGCGCGAGCGCGTCAAGGTTTTGTTCACGCGCGCGGAACGCGCGGCCAGAACGCTATTATCGTTGCGCGCGGCGCGGGTGGAGCGCACGGGACGGGTACTGGCCGCGCTGTCCTATCGCGGCGTGCTTGAGCGAGGGTTTGCGCTGGTGCGCGATGGCGCCGGCACGCCGCTGCGCGCGGCTGCGGCCGTTACGCCCGGGATGCAGCTCGACGTCGAGTTCGCCGACGGCCACGTCGCGGCCGTCGCAACCGGCGGAACGGCGTCGCCGCCGACGGGTCAAACGCGAAGCGCTTCGCGGACGTCACCCCGCCGCCCCGCCGGCAAGGGGCAGGGAAGCCTGTTCTAGATTTCGATGGGTCCGCGTTGCCTCGGATTCAGCGGCCAA
>JBGPOB010000391.1:0-3133 GCA_041487815.1 Xanthobacteraceae bacterium
AAGATGAGCGAACGCATCGCAGTTCACGATCCACGCGGGTTCCCACCCAAGGTCGTCGGCAAGCGGCTGGCGGCGCGGCTCGACAGCCTCGACGGCAAGGTCATCTATCTGGTCGATTGCCTGTTCGACAATTCCGACGCCTTCATGGAGCAGATGCGGCAATGGTTCGCCGAGCATCTGCCCGCCGTGAAAATGCGGACGATCAAGCCGCAGCAAAGCTGGGTCGACGACCCCAACATGCGCGCCACCGTCGCGCGCGAAGGCGACGGCGCGATCCTCGGCGTCGGGCTTTGAAGCACCTGTAGCCCCACGGTCGTGGGGTTGGCAATGTCGCTGGAAGAAGCGGGCGTGCCCGCCGTGGCGGTGCATACCCACGTGTTCGCCCGGCTGGCGCAAGCCACGGCTCGCACCGCCGGCATGCCGCGCGCGCGCCAGGTGTTCGTGCCGCAGCCGCTGGTCGGCCAGTCGCCGGCGCAACTGCGCGGTTATGTCGAAGGCATCGATCCCATCTCCAAGCGCCCATTCATGCAGGAGGTGATCGAAGGCCTGACCCAGCCGCTGGGTGAGGAAGACCTCAAGGGCGCGACGTTCGAGCGTTCGACGCCGCGGCTGCTGGAGCCCGACACAAGGAAAAATCTGCACGAGCTGTTCATCCGCAATCGCTGGACCGACATGCTGCCGATCGTGCTCCCGACCGAGGAGCGCGTCGACGAAATGCTGAAGGGCACGAGCATGCCGCGCGACAAGATCGTCGGCCGCATGCGTCCGACGGCGTTTCGCGAATTCTGGGAGTTCAATGTCGAGAAGGTCGCCGTCAATGCCGTGATGGCCGGGGCGCGCGCCGAGTATCTCCCGGTCATTTTGGCAATGACCGCAAGCGGAGTCACAGCGCGGTCCTCCAGCACGACGTCGTTCGCAACAATTTCGGTGGTCAACGGTCCGATCCGCAACGAGATCGGCATGAATTCCGGAATCGGCGCGCTCGGCCCCTACCATCACGCCAACGCGACCATCGGACGCGCTTTCAGCCTGACGTGTCAGAACGTCCAGGGCGGCTCGGTGCCCGGCGAAACCTACATGGGCACGCTCGGCAACTGGTACGCCTATACGGCGTGTTTCCCCGAAGCCGAGGAACGCAGCCCGTGGTCGCCGTTCCACGTCGACGAGGGCTTCAAGGCCACCGACTCGACGGTGAGCGTGTTCTTTGGCGGCTGGTACACGCAATCGGGCTACGGCCCGCGCGATTCCTGGAAGGAAAAATTCATCCGCTGCCTGACGGCAACGGAACATTATCTGCAACCCCTGATCGTCATGGACCCGATCGTCGCGCGCGGCTTTGTCGAGCGGGGATTCACGAAGCGATCCTTGATCGAGTGGTGCGCCGAGAACGCAAAACTTCCCGCGAAAGACTACTGGGACGATCAATGGGCGCAGACGCTCATTCACCCGTTCGCGGTCGCCGGCGTCGAACCCTACGCGAGCCGGCTGAAGGCGAAGCCTGACGAACTGGTCAACCTGTTCATGCCGGACGACATCAAGATCGTCGTGACCGGCGGCGAAACCCAAGGCGCGTGGAAAATGTTCGGCGGACGCTACGCCGGGCGCGGCCCGGGAACAATCAACAAAGAGAATCCGACTGTGCTGATCGATGCGTGGCGGTAGCGCATGCTGCGTTGCGCGTGCACTTTGATCGGGCGGCGATTGGCATTGGGCGCGGCCGTGTTGATGTTGCTGGTCGCGCAGCCAGCGGACGGACTGGCGCAGACGCCGCCGACCGCGGCCGAAATTGCCGCCTATGCCGGGCTGCATGGCGCAGCGGCGCGCGGCGATGCCGCCGCCATTCGCGCGGTGCTGGCGCAGAAGGCCGACCCCAATGCGCGCGACGGCGCGGGACGCACGCCGCTGCATGTCGCGGCCTTCGGTTCGCATGATGACGTTGTGCGCGCGCTTGTTGCCGGCGGCGGCAATATCAATGCCCTGGAAAACGACCGCTACGACGTCATCACCATCGCGGCGGTCAAGGACGACGTGCGCATGGTAAAACTCGCGATTGAACTCGGCGGCAACCCGAAGGCGACCACCAGCCGCTACGACGGCACCGCGCTGATCGCGGCGGCTCATCTCGGCCACGACGGCGTCGTGCGGGCCCTGATCGACGCCGGCGCGCCGCTCGATCACGTCAACAACCTGGGATGGACCGCGCTGATCGAGGCGGTCATTCTCGGCGACGGCGGCCCGCGTCACGTCGAAACGGTCAGGGCGCTGGTCGCAGCCGGCGCCAGCAAGACGATCGCCGACCGCGGCGGCGTCACGCCGTTGCAGCACGCGGAGCGGCGCGGCTATCGCGCGATGGTGGAGTTGCTGCGCTAGGCGAGATTATAATCCGACGCGACACGCACTGCACGTCGCATCATTCATCCTCATCCCCCTCCCCGAACAACCCGAACTGCGCCGGGTCGCGAGGCGGCTCGGCGAGGCCGCTGAGCAGCCGCCTACGCGGCCGATAACAAAAACTATTGGTCACCCCACCCGCGCAAGCGGCGGCGAGGGCTTGGGAATGTCCTGCTTCCATTCCTTGGCGGCTTCGATCCAGGACTCGATGGCTTCTTGCACGTTTTTCAGCGCCTCTTCCGGCGTCGCGCCATCCGACATGCACCCGGGCAAATCGAGGACGGTGGCGAGGTATCCGCCGCCGTCGCTCTCGGCCAACCGCTCGATGCGAACCGCATATTCGAGTTTCATGTCGTGTCTCCGTAGGCCTCAATATAGCGTACGAGCTTGCGGATTTAGACCGGTTTAGATTGTCTGGAGCATTGGACAAGTGCTCTACGTCGTCATGCCCGGCGAATGCCGGGCATCCACGCCTTACTTGTCACAGATTGAAGGAAGAAAAACGTGGATGGCCGGGACAAGCCCGGCCATGACGAATTCTACTCCTCCTCCGCGCCAAACAACCCGAACTGCGCCGCGTCGCGCGGTGGCTCGGTGAGGCCGAGGTGCTTGAAGGCGTTGCCGGTGAGCAGCCGCCCGCGCGGGGTGCGCTGGATGAAGCCTTGCTGCAACAGGAACGGCTCGATGATGTCCTCGATGGCGTCGCGCGGCTCCGACAGCGCGGCGGCGATGGTCTCGATGC
>JBGPOB010000392.1:0-3110 GCA_041487815.1 Xanthobacteraceae bacterium
GGCTATTGTTTCCCATGATCAACGAGGGCGCGCGCATCCTCGATGAGAAAATCGCGCAGCGCGCCGGCGACATCGACGTGATCTGGATCCACGGTTACGGCTTCCCGGCCTGGCGCGGCGGGCCGATGCACTATGCCAACACGCTTGGGCTGCCCTACGTGTGCGCGCGATTAAACGAGTTTGCCGTTGCAGCCGGCGATCCGCGCCACGCGCCCGCGCCGCTGCTGGCGCGGCTTGCGGCGGAAGGCAAGCTGTTCGAATAAGGAGATGCGAATGTCCGGGGAACTGTTCCTGCCTGGCAGCCTGCCGTGCGAAACCGCGGAGCAATCGTTCCAGATTTTCGGCAGCGCGCTGGGGAATTGGCTCGACTACATGCCCGACGGCGAGGTCGGCACGCGGCGCTACTGGATCGACGGCGTTGCGTTTCGCGTCTTCAACGGGCATCCCGAAATCGAGACCGTGAAATGGCCCGCGCCGGAAAACGGCGTCGAGCAGTGGTGGCCGCGCGGCCGGCACGATGAATTCGGCTTTCGTGTAAAGCCCGGCGTGCGCAAGGTGCGTTTTGGCGATCCCGGCTGGCGGCTCGGCTTTGCGCGCGATGCCGTCAACTCCTATGCGCTATTTCGCTACATGAAGAAGGACGGCGTGATCCCGCAGCGCGTGCGCTTTCAGGTTTGCATCCCTTTAACCTACAGCGCGGTCCGCTACTTCTTTCCCGACGAGGACGTGGAAAAAGTTGTGCCGGGCTTCACCGAGGCGCTGCGGGCGGAAGTCGCCAAGATTGTCGAAATGATCCCGAACGAGGACCTCGCGATTCAATGGGATCTCGCGATCGAGAACCGCTTGGTCGAAATGGCGCTCACCGAAGCCGGCGTCGAGGCGGCGAAAAAGGAAGCCGCACGGGTCTGTGCCCCCGCTTACGACGTCTGCGCCTGGATTCCGAAGGCGGTGCATCTTGGTCATCACATGTGCTTCGGCACGCTCAACGGCTGGCCGTCGCGCCAGCCGCCGGACCTTACCGGCGCGGTCCTGCTCTCGAACGCCGCGGTCGCCGCCTCCGGCCGCAGCGTCGAATTCCTGCACATCCCCACGCTCGGCTCGGCCGAGGATGCCTTCTTCGCGCCGTTGAAGGACCTGAAGCATGATGGCGCGCAGGTTTACATGGGCGCGATCCATCATCTGCACGGTCCCGCCGGCATGCGCGGGCAGCTCGAGGCCATCAAGAAATATTTGCCACGCTATGGTGTGTCGTCGCCCTGCGGCTTCGGCCGCGCGCCGGACCGGCCGGGAAGGCTGATCACCGACGACGGCAGTAAGGCGCCCAATGCCATTGAGATCATTCTCGACGATCACAAACGGGCGGTCGGAGTGCTGCGCGAAGTGCTCGGGGGCTAGGCACAGCAAATCTCCGGTCGAACAACGCCGGCGAAAAGCTATGCAGTTCTGGTATCGGGAACGGATAATTTCGCCGCGGTCCCGTCACGCTGGCGCGCCGCTCCGGCCATGGCGCGGCCAATCATCACTAGCACCGGCCCCTCGCGCGTCGTTTGCGCGACGCTTGCCGCAATCTCGGATACCGGTGCGGCAACAACCGTCTCGTTGCTGCGCGTCGCGCCCGCAATCGCGACCGCGGGCGTTGCCGGATCGAGGCCTTGCGCGATCGCGCGCGCCGTCAATTCGCCGAGCGTTTTCTTCGGCATGTAGACGATCGTTGTTGCCGTTGAATCGGCGATGCTGGCCCAGTCGATGTCCGGCGGCAGGCGGCCGTTGCGGTCGTGGCCGGTAATGTATTGCAGGCGCCGCGCAGTGGACCGTTCCGTCAGCGAGACGCCGAGCCGCGCCGCCGCGCCCTGCGCCGAGGTGATGCCGGGAACGATTTCGAGCGCGATGCCGGCCGCGCGGCAGGCCTCGATTTCCTCGCTGGCGCGGCCGAAGATCAGGGGATCGCCGCCCTTGAGCCGCACCACGCGCCGGCCCGCTTTGGCGAGCGACACCATCAATGTATTGATCTCTTCCTGCTGGCAGGAAGGGCCATAGCCGGTCTTGCCGACCAGCATCTTCCTGGCTTCGCGGCGCGCAAAGTCGAGCACCTCGCGTGCCACCAGATCGTCGAATAGGATCACGTCGGCGGATTGCAGCGCGCGCACCGCCTTGAGCGTGAGCAACTCCGGATCGCCCGGGCCGGCACCGACGAGAGTGACCGAACCGGATTCGGCGGCTGGCGCCTGGTTCTGCGCTTTGGCAAGCAGCGCGGCGAAATCGGGTTCGCCGGGCTCGTGCTGCGGATCGCGAATCGCCCGCGCGGTAAACAATTGCCAGAACCGGCGGCGCGCTTCGAACGAGAGCCCTGACGACTTGACCTGGTCGCGCCAGCGCCGCGCCGCGTCCGCCCAGCGCGCAAAGCCCTGCGGCAGGAACGCTTCGAGCTTGGCGCGGATCGCCTGCGCGAATACCGGTGCCGCGCCGTCGGTGGAAATGCCGATGACCAACGGCGAGCGATTGACGATTGCGCCAAAGGCGAAATCGCAGAATTTCGGCCTGTCGATGACATTGACTGGAACGCCGGCTGCCCGCGCAGCCGTCGCGAAGCGTGCGGCGCCGTCATCGTCGGCAAAGTCGCCGATCGCCAGCGCTGCGCCGTCAAAATCCTGCCGGTTCCAGTCGCGAATGTGGATCGTCACCGGGCCGCCCGGCGCATCCGCCGCGACGTCGCGCATTTCATCGCTCGGCTGTTCCGCAAATACCTCGACCCGCGCGCCGGCGGCCGAGAGCAACTCCACCTTCCATGCCGCCGCCGCGCGTCCACCCGCGACAACCACGCGCTTGCCGGCCAGCGCAAAAAATACAGGCAGGCGTGCAAGCTCCGCCAAACGCGGGGTCGGTGTTTCGGCAGGCTTGCGGGTCTCGGTCATGCTGCCTTAATTGCAAGCAATTTCAGTGCCAAAACAACCGATGAGTCACGACGCCGACGCGCTACCTGATGACAGGCTGCGCAACAATGACCCCGCCGAACAAAAGCCAGGCGAGAAGCAGCGTCCAAAATACGTTGAAAGCCTGCGCGGCGATGAACGCGAGCGCAGGCCGGCCCCGGTCTGTCGTGGCGAGTTCGA
>JBGPOB010000393.1:0-3097 GCA_041487815.1 Xanthobacteraceae bacterium
ATTGCGTACATCGATATCGGTGACGTCACGCAATATGCCGAAGCGTACATGTTTGTGCGTCATCCCGGTGCCTGGCAGATCAGCCCGGGCATGGCCGAAATGGGGTGGGCGGCCTCAGGCGTCCTCGGCGGCATGGCCGGCGATCCGACGCGGCCGGCCATTGTTCTCACCGGCGACGGAGCGTTCAACCTCGTCTCGCAAGGCGTGGCGACTGCGGTCGAATACAATCTTCCCGCGATTTGGGTGATACTAAACAACTACGAATTCGGCATCGAGCGAAAAGGAATGGAGCGCGCCTATCAGCGAGTCCATCCCTGGTGCCATTTCACGCGCAAGGACACCGGCGAGCGATACAATCCCAACTATGTGAAACTGGCTGAAGCCTATGGTGCGGAAGGCGCGCGGATCGAGGATCCGGCTCAGTTGGCCCCGATTTTGAAGAAGGCGATCGCGAGCAAGCGTCCTTGGATTATCGACGTGCCAATCGATCTCTCGGTCGGGTCCTATTTCACGAAGGGGATCGACCGGGCCTATCCGGACAAATGGGGACAGACTTATCCGGCTTACGGCTTGTTGCGTCACGCACAAAAATAGCGAACTGCCACTTTGCTTCAAGATAATTTGCAAGGTGATTATTTGCAGACTGATGCATAGTGCCCAATCGAGCGTCGATGGCATCAATGTTGTTTACTGATCTCGCGGTTCTGGACTTCTGTTGGGTTGGTGCTGGCGCGTTCGTCACCCGCATCCTCGCCGACCTCGGAGCCAAGGTGATTAAGGTCGAGTCGCGCGCCCATCCCGACAACCTGCGCCTATCTGGACCGCACAAGACGGGCGCCAAAGCACTTGAGGGATCCGGATACTTTGCCTCGCGTAACACTGGTAAGCTAAGTATGGCGCTCAACATGGAACATCCGGAGTCGCGCGCAATCGCGCTCAAGCTGGCGGAGCGATGTTCGGTCGTGACGAACAATTTTCGTCCGGGCATTATGTCGCGCTGGGGGCTGAGCTACGAACAAGTGAGTGCAGTTAATCCGTCTGTCATCTATCTATCCATGCCGATGCAAGGCACGAGCGGACCGCACGCGAACTACATCGGCTTTGGTTCGACGATCGCGGCCATTTCCGGTCTGGTTGAAATGTCGGGGCTGCCGAATCGCGCGCCAATCGGTACCGGAACCCACTATCCGGATCACGTACCGAATCCCGGTCACGCACTTGTCGGTCTGCTCGCCGCGCTTTTCCATCGGCAGCGCACCGGGGAAGGCCAGTATGTCGAGGTCGCGCAACTCGAATCGACGATCAACCTGCTCGGACCGGACATCGTGAAATATTCGGCCGACGGCAATCTACCGAAACGGTCTGGCAATCGCCGGGCAGGTTCCGTGCCGTGCGGCGTATTTCCGTCCGACGGCGATGATGTCTGGGTTGCGATTGAGGTCTGCGACGACCGCGATTGGCGCACGCTCACGGAGGTGCTCGGTCGTCCCGCCTGGATGATGGACGGCAAATTCGACACGGTTGCGGGGCGGAGCGCCGGTATTGACACGGTAGAGGACTTCCTCGCCGCCGAGACGCGCCGTTTCCGCAGTGACGATCTCGTTGCTCTGTTACAGGGGCGGGGCGTCGCTTGTTCGATCGTCGCAAACAGCGCGGACGTGGCGCTTGATCCGCAGCTCGATGCCCGGCATTACTGGCGGCAGATCGACCATCCGGAAATGGGAAAGATCACCGTCAATATGCCGCCATTTTTTTCCGTGGAGCGCGGCCGACATGCCGACCCGCAATCGCCGCCGCTGCTTGGGCAGCACACCGTCGAAATCGCGACCACGATGCTGGGTTTCAGCGAAGCCGAATGCGCGCGGCTTATCAAGGAGAAGACGTTCTATTGAGCAACGTGGAGACAAAGATCGATGGTGCTGTCGGCTGCCTGACGTTGAATCGGCCGGATAAGCGCAACGCGATTGACGACGGCATGCGCGTTGCGATGGCCGACGCCTTGACCGCCTTCGACGCGGACGCTTCGATTCGCATCGTGATCCTGACCGGCGCCGGCGTTGCATTCTGCGCCGGCGTCGATCTGTCATCGGCGCCGAGCGGGGCGCACGAAACGCAGAATAATCCCGTCGGTGGACGTCCGCGGCTGACCGATCCGTTCGACCGCTTCACGAAGCCTGTGCTCGCGGCGATCAATGGCGTCGCGGTCGGTGGCGGTCTGGAGCTCGCGCTCGCCTGCGACATGCGTATTGCCTCGACCAGTGCAAAATTCGGACTGCCGGAGGTTCGCATCGGTAGCCTTGCCGGTAGCGGCGGAACGCAGCGTCTGCCTGCGGCCATAGGCCGCGCGCTCGCCGCACAAATGCTGTTCACCGGCGAAATGATCTCGGCTGAACGCGCGTTGCAAGCCGGATTGGTTTCGGAGGTCGTCGAGCCGGCGGCGTTGATGGAGCATGCCTGGGCGATTGCACGCACGGTCGGAAAAAATGCGCCGTTGTCACTGCGCGCGATCAAGCGGGCGCTCCGCGCCGCGAACGACGTCCCGCTGGCGTCTGGGCTTGAACTGGAGCGCTCGCTTTTTTCAAGTCTCGCCGGTACCGAGGATCGGCAGGAAGGCCGCAACGCCTTTCGCGAGCGTCGCACTCCGAATTTCCGGGGGAGATAGGAATGGCGTGGCGGAGAGCGGCCATTTGCGGTGTCGGCGCATCGCGGCAGGGCAAGCTTCCCGACGAGTCGCCGCTTTCACTTGCCGCCGCGGCGCTCAAGCTTGCGCTGGATGACGCCGGGGTGAGGAAGGATGAAATCGACGGCCTGCTGACGTTGCCGGGAACGGCATCGCCTGAGGCCGCGAAGAATTATCTAAATTTAGGCGAACATTTGGGAATCAATCCCAGGTTCACGGGCAGCTTGGTCATGGGGGGTGCCACTGCCGGCGCTTGCGTGGAAATCGCGGCGATGGCGGTTGCAACCGGCATGGCTAAGATGGTTGCCTGCATTTTTTCCGACACTGCGCATACCTATGGCAGCAAATTTGGTGGCGCGGCCGGCGGCGAGGATACCTGGGCGGTATGGGGTATGCTTGGGAATGCCGCGAACAGCG
>JBGPOB010000394.1:0-3065 GCA_041487815.1 Xanthobacteraceae bacterium
CATGGAGGCGATCGACAAGATCAAGAAGGGCCCCGAGGCGGCGAACGGCGCCGTCACGGAGCCTGACCGGATCGTGCGCATGCAGGTCGCCGCCGACGCGCGCTAGCACGATAAATTTGTTATAATCATTGCGCAGCGATCGACCGGATGGCGCGCTCCAGACACGACAAGGAAAACCACGACCATGGCCGACGCTGAAAATACCCTGATCCTCGACACCACCCAGGGCAAGGTCACCATCAGGATGCGGCCCGAGCTCGCGCCCAACCATGTTTCCCGCATCAGGGAGCTGGTGCGCGAGGGCTTCTACGACGGCCTCGTGTTCCATCGCGTCATCGAGGATTTCATGGCGCAGACCGGCTGCCCGCAAGGCACCGGCACCGGCGGCTCCGGACAGAAGCTGCGCGCCGAATTCTCCAAGGAAAAGCACGTCCGCGGCACCGTCTCGATGGCGCGCGCCACCAGCCCCGACTCCGGCGACAGCCAGTTCTTCATCTGCTTCGGCGAGGCGCCCTGGCTCAACGGTCAGTACACCATCTGGGGCAACGTCACCGCCGGAATGGAAAACGTCGACAAGATCAAGCGCGGCGAGCCGGTGATCAATCCGGACAAGATCATCACCGCGCGCATGGCCGCGGACGCGAGCAAGTAGCCACTGCGCACGGATCTCTTCGACTTCGAACTTCCCCCCGAGCGGATCGCGCTGCGCCCGGCCATGCCGCGCGATGCCGCGCGCCTGTTGGTGGTGCGTCCAGGCGCGCGCTCCGAATTCGAGGATCGCATCGTTCGCGACCTGCCGGAGCTGCTGCGCGCCGGCGACCAGCTCGTGGTCAACGATACCAAGGTCATCGCCGCGAACCTGCGCGGCCGGCGGATCGGACGCGGTGCCGAGACGAGGATTGCCGCGACGCTTGTTCAGCGCCTCGACGCGTCGCACTGGCGCGCGCTAGTGAAGCCGGCGAGGAAGCTCGAGGCCGGCGACGTCATCCGCTTCGGCGCCGAAGGACGCGTCTGTTTCCTCGATCAGCTCGACGCCACGGTCGAAGCGAAGGGCGAGGGCGGCGAGGTGACGCTGTCGTTTGCATTTCACGGCCCCGTGCTGGACCAGGCCGTCGCCGAGCGTGGCGAGGTGCCGCTGCCGCCCTATATCGCAACGCGGCGCGCCCCCGACGCGCGCGACCGCGACGATTATCAGACCCTGTTCGCGCGCAACGAGGGCGCGGTCGCCGCGCCCACGGCAGGCCTGCACTTCACGGAAGCGCTGATCGCGGCGCTGCGCGCGCGCGGAATTGCCATCCACATGGTCACGCTGCATGTCGGTCCCGGCACATTCCTGCCGGTCAAGGCTGCCGACACGACGGGGCACCGCCTGCACCCGGAATCCGGTTCGATTTCCGCGGACGTCGCCATGCGGATCAATGAAGCGCGCAAGAACGGCGGTCGCATCGTTGCGGTCGGCACCACGTCGTTGCGCCTGATCGAGAGCGCCGCGAACGACGACGGCGTCATCCAGCCGTTTGCCGGCGAGACCGCGATGTTCATCACGCCGGGCTACCGGTTTCGCGCGAGCGATGTCCTGCTGACCAATTTCCATCTGCCGCGTTCGACACTGTTCATGCTGGTCGCGGCGTTCAGCGGTCTTGCGACGATGCGGCGCGCCTACGCCCACGCCATCGCCTCGGGATATCGCTTTTACTCCTACGGTGACGCGTGCCTGTTGTTTCGCGAGGGCGCGTACTGATCAATCGCGCTTACCGGGTGCGGCTTGCGTAATGCCCGCGTATCACCCGATAGCGACCGGATCGGAGATCTGGCGGCAGGCCGGCGTTGGGCCACTACCGGGCGTCGGCCCACTTCATTGAGTCATCTCGTCGGCACGTGCAATCAACTTATCCGATCACCGCCATTTCAATTTATCTCGTTCTTCAGGCCCTGCGGTCGCGCGACCGAGCCCGCGGCGAAGAGCGCTGAAATCCGAAGACCGACAAGCGCCCAAGATCACAAGATGGCAAAGCAGCCAGCCAAATTGCCGTGAATGGCCGCGTTTTTTTGCAACACCCCGCAAGGAATCGTCATCTTATTATTCACAAGTGCAGCGCGGCTAGCGACGCGTTCTTTCCAGAATTGGCGACCGGGGGCGAGCGAAACTTTTATAACCTGTTGATAGGCAATAGAAATATAGGCTTGCGGGGGGCGGGACAGCGCGACTCCGGAACACGGCTGCGGCGGCGCGAACCGCGACAGACGGTGACGCGAGGATTACAGAGCGGCTTGTGCGCAGCCGCACGTTGGTTATACAAATTATTCGCCGACTACGAGGGGAATCGCGTCCACGTGACGCACCGTTTGGCCGGTCACGTAATTTTATCGCTTTAAATGGGTGGGGCTTACGATGAAAATGAAGCAGCACCTTCTTGCAAGCGCGATGAGCGCGTTGCCGTTCGCGGCAAGCGCTGCTGATTTACCGGTGAAGGCTCCTCCTTACAGCGCGGTACAACCGGTGCCCTTCACGTGGACGGGCTTTTATGTCGGTGGCTCCGCCGGCTTTATTCATCAAGGCACGACGGCTACCGATTTGGGCGGCATGCTTTTTCCCGACGGTACTGAGCTTGGCATTACGGGCACCCGAGGCCTCTTCGGTGTCAACGCCGGCTACAATTACCAAATGGGCGCTATCGTGCTCGGCCTTGAGGCTGACATCGCGTGGTCGAGACTTAACAATACATCTACTATGCCCACCGGCATAGGTCCCGTTCTCGCTTCATCCAAGCTAAACCACCTTGGCACCGTCCGTGGGCGCATCGGCTATGCGTTCGACCGTGCGCTGCTTTATGCCACAGGAGGCGTCGCCTACGGGAACGTCTGGAACAAGGTTAACTTGCAGGTTGATCCTAACCTTGGAGGATCCACATCGGGCACGCGAACTGGCTGGACGATTGGCGGCGGCCTCGAATATGCCGTCACCAACAACTGGACCATCCGCGCTGAAGGCCTCTACGTCGACCTTGGCAAATCGACGTCGGCCCTTTGTTCTGGCTGCCGCTTCGGTTTCAAGAACACCTACA
>JBGPOB010000395.1:0-3047 GCA_041487815.1 Xanthobacteraceae bacterium
CATCGGGCAAAGATCGTAGCCCGGCACGCCGTCGGGAAATCCGGGGTAGCCGTCGACCTTTTCGATGCTGAGCAATTGCCCGCCGAGCACGTCGCCGGTCAGTACCATAGTCGAGCGTCCCAACCGGGCCGCGGCAAGGCCTGCGGTCAGGCCGGCGATGCCGCCGCCGGCGACGACGACGTCGAATTTCCGATTCACGTACTCAAATCCTCAAAACTTTCTTACCGACGGCATGGTTTGTAGCGATCCGCCGGAAAGGCGCAAGAGGCATCGACATCGCGCAACGCCTCAGCGCGCGGTCGCGACCTGGTGGTCGAGAATGATCTCGCGCCGCTCGCGTGCTGAATCCCGCATCGCATGGCAGACCTCCATCGTTGCAAGGCCCCACACGCCGTCGTGCAGGGGCGGCTGGCCGTGCATCACGGCTGCGTAGAATTCGTCGATGACTTCGCGGCGCGGGATTTCCGGCGGCGGCACCGGATCGAGTTGTGCCGAATCGTCGCCATAAATCATCACCCCGTTCGGCATCGGCCGCAGGTCGGCGTGATCGCATGAGGCGACCACCAGTCCGAAGTGCGGATGGCGCATCGGCAGCAACGGCGACACCCGCGCCTGGTCAAATTTGGCGCCGCCGTAAATTCGCGAATTCTTCAACGCACTTTCACCGTCCTGTGTTGCGGCGAGTGCGAGTGCCGCGCGGGCGCGCCCGTAATCGCGCTCGCTCTTGGCCTGGCCGCCTTCACCCACCCAGCCCATGAATTCATCGGAATCGAAATGTGCCATGCCGCTGTAGGTCAGGGATGCAAAAATGTCGTTCTCGAACGTCAGCAGCGCCGAATACGCCGCCGTCGTCGGGCGATTGCTGTCCCACGCTCCCGATTGCGCGCGTACGCTACACGCGCGTACGCCGGCGAGCAGGCGAGCGACATCGACCTGATGTGGCGCTTGGTTGAACAATACACCGCCGCCGTCCTGCAGTTCCTCCGGCCGGCGCGGACGGAAAAGCCAGTCGGTGTAGTTCGCAGCATGAATCATGCGCAGCTTGCCGAAGTTTCCGCTTTCTATCAGCGCGCGGGCGCACGCAATCGGCGCGTCGAAGCTGTGGCTGTGCCCGACCAGCAGCACGACTCCGGCGCGGCGCGCCGCCTCGATCATTGCCGCGCATTCCTTGAGCGTCAGCGCCATCGGCTTTTCGACCAAAATGTGCTTGCGTTTGGATGCCGCAATTTGTGCTTGCTCTGCATGCAGCTCATGCGGAGTGGAGATGTAAACGGCCTCGACCTCGCGGTCATCGCACAGCTCTTCAATTGTCGAATAGTTTCGCCGTCCAAAATCCCACGCGAACTGGGTGCGCGCGTCGGGCCGCGGATCGGCGCCGGCAACCAGCTCGACTGCGGGGTGGCGCTGCAGCGTCGGCATCATCAGGCTGAAGGCGCGGCCAAGGCCGACAGCGCCGATGCGGAGCTTACGGCTGTCCATGTCACTGACGGTCCGACACCACGGCGCGCCTATTGCGCCGCGCGCTGGAGCGCCTGCCAGACTCGATAGGGCGTCGCCGGCATGTCAATGTGATCAACTCCCACCGAGCGTAGCCCGTCGACAACGGCATTGATGACCGCCGGCGGTGCGCCAATCGCGCCGGATTCTCCGACGCCTTTAATGCCGAGCGGATTGGTCGTGCATGGCACGTTGATAAACGCGGTCGTCAATTCTCCCATGTCGTCGGCGCGCGGCATGGCATAGTCCATGTAGCTCCCGGACAAAAGCTGCCCGCTATCCCGATCGTACACGACGTTTTCCATCAAAGCCTGACCGACGCCCTGGGCGATCCCGCCCTGAATCTGGCCTTCGCAGATCAGGGGATTGATCGGCCGGCCACAGTCATCGACGACAGTGTGGCGAGCAATTGCAACATGGCCGGTCTCGCGATCGATCTCCACTTCGCACACGTGACAGCCGTTTGGATAGCTCGGCACGTCGCCGGCAAAGCTCGCGCTCGCCTCAAGGCCCAACGATATGTTCGGCGGGAGCACCGGCCGGTAGAATGCCTTTGCGGTGTCGACGAGCGCGATTGAGCGATCGGTGCCGCGCACGATGTAGCGTCCGCGTTCGAATTCGATGTCGCCTGCGGACGCTTCGAGCAGATGCGCCGCCATCGCGCGCCCCTTTTCAATGATGGCGTCGGACGCCAGCCGCAGCGCAGAGCCGCCAAGCACGGAACTCCGCGCGGCATAGGTGCCGCGCCCGAATGGAACCTTGTCGGTATCGCCCTGCAGATATTTGATCGACTCGAACGGCACCCCAAGCCATTCGCTGACGAGTTGCGCGAAGGCCGTTGCATGTCCCTGGCCGTGCGAGTGGGTGCCGGCAATGATGGTCAGTGTGCCGCCGGGATCGAACTGCAAGCCCATTCGCTCGTTGAAGATGCCGGCATGCTCGATGTAGCAACTCACCGAGCGTCCGCGGATCTTTCCTGCCCGCTGCGATTGCGTGCGGCGCGTGTGGTAACCCTGCCAATCGGCAAGCGCCATGCATTCGCGCATCAGCCGCTCAAACTCGCCAGTGTCATAGACCGAGCCCGTCGGCGTCGAATAGGGCATGGCCTTGGGCGAAATGAAGTTGCGGCGCCTGATCTCGTCGGGGCCGATGCCGAGAGCCGCGGCAGCGCGATCGAGCAGTCGTTCGATGACATAATTACCCTCCGGTCTTCCGGCGCCGCGGTAGACTCCGAGCGGAGTCGTATGCGTGAACACCGCGCTGGTGGTCAGCCACAGCGTCTGGATATCGTAGACTCCCGGCGTATAGCGCATCGAATACATCGGCGGCGCGACCGCCGCTGATACGACGTAGGAACCAACCGCGTGAAGTGCACGCGTGCGGACCGCGAGAATTTTTCCTGTATTGTCGAATGCAAGCTCAGCCTCGACGACCTGATCGCGGCCATGAGTGTCGCCGGCAATCGAGTCGGTTCGGGTGCCGACCCACTTCACCGGTCTGCCGCATCGGCGCGCCGCCCACAGCACGAGGGCATCCTCGGGATAGGCGTC
>JBGPOB010000396.1:0-3044 GCA_041487815.1 Xanthobacteraceae bacterium
GCGACCGATGATGAAGGTCGTCGCTTGGAAAATGAAATCATTTGGCTACAGACAAACTGTGCCAGCTTTCCATGGCCTGCACCACCGCCGCCGATGTTCTTTGATAACTTAATCATATTACTTCGCAACCAAACACCTAGATACAAACGAATGATAACAGAATTCATGAAGGACCACATGACCTTCATGACATCGAGACGGGGCGATACAAAAAAACTTTCTCAACAAATCACCGCTCTATTTGGGGCCGGATTGTTGACCGACGAACAAGTTGCATTATTTCACGACAGCCTTACGCCTTCCAAAAGTGAGCGGGAATTGGAGCGAATGTTTTTACCTTGGTGGAAGAGAGTTTTTCGCTGACGCACATTTGGACTCCTACGAAGCGCGTAGGATGGGTTGAACGCAGCGAAACCCATCGTCTCTCCGCGATGCCGACCCCGACGTTGTTTTGAGAAACAAGCCCGCATCATTTTGCTTGCCTTCGGGCGCGTTTCGCGGCTTCAGCGATTCACATTCACTCCGCGCCCTCTCGCAGCGCGGCCAGCGCGACATCAGCGGCGTCCTGCGCGGCGTTCGGCTTGGGCAACGACGCGCGGTACTCGCGCTGGAACAGCGTCCGCGCCGCCGCCAACTTGACCCTGGCCGCCTGCGCCGCCTCAAGCTGAACCTTGGCACGCCCAAGGGCGTCGGGATTCAGCCAGCAATCCCGCTCGATACAGAGGTCTTCCCGCTGCGCATCGGTCAGCAGGCGTAGCGGCATCGGGGCATCGAGCATCGCCGCCGCCGTCTGCACGTCGCCAGCATGTATCGCGTCTCGAACCATCTGCACCCGCTCCTCCGGGCTCATGCCCCGCGCGACGCTTCTCAATTCACGGGCCACGTCCTGATTGCCCAGGGGCAGGCGCATGGCCAAGCCGAGGAATCGGGTCAGGCCGGCGATATGGTTGTCGAGGGTGTACAGCGCGCCCTTGGCGGTGGCGGTGCCGTGCGCAAATGCGGCGTCGGCGGCCTCCGTGAACGGCTTCGCCTGGTCGGTCTCCCGCGTCTGCATTTGCAGGGTGGCGGATGCAGCCGGATCGCGTGTAACGTGCGCGGCGGCGCGCCCGGCGCACTATCTGGAGTGAAGCCATGTGGGATATCGACAAGCTGGTGGCCATCGACATTCATACCCATGCCCACACGCCGCCGGAGTTCGCCGATCCCGAGGAACTCAAGGGGCGCGAGGCGATGAAGGCCTATTTCGGCACGACCGGTGTGAAGGACCTGACCATGCCGGAGATCGCGCAGTACTATCGCGAGCGCAAGATCGGCTGCGTCATCTTTCCGGTCGATTCCGAAAGCCGCACCGGCCACCGCCGCTATCCGAACGAGGAAGTGGCGCGGATCGCGGCCGAGAACAGCGACATCATGCTTGCATTCGCCTCGATCGATCCGGCCAAGGGCAAGGCCGGCGCACAGGAGGCGCGCCGGCTGGTCAAGGAATTCGGCGTCAAGGGATTCAAGTTTCATCCCTCGTCGCAAGCATTCTTCCCGAACGATCGCATCGCCTATGAACTCTACGAGGCGATTTCGGAGGCGGGCGCGATCGCATTGTTCCATACCGGCCAGACCGGCGCCGGCTCGAACATGCCGGGCGGCGGCGGCATCCGCCTGAAATATTCCAATCCGATGCACCTCGACGACGTCGCGGTCGATTTTCCGGACATGAAGATCATTCTCGCGCATCCATCGTTCCCCTGGCAGGAGGAGGCGCTTGCGGTCTGCCAGCACAAGCCCAACGTGTTCATCGATCTGTCGGGCTGGTCGCCGAAATATTTTCCGCCGATCCTCGTCCACTACGCCAACTCGCTGCTCAAGCGCAAAATGCTGTTCGGCTCCGACTACCCGGTGCTGACGCCGGACCGCTGGATCGCCGATTTCGACAAGCTCGACATCAAGCCCGACGTGCGCCCGCTGATCCTGAAGGACAACGCCGTCAAGCTTTTGGGGCTGGCGAAGAAGTGAGCGCTGTCGGGGAGGCGGCCGCATGCGGCGCAGCAGCGAACGAATACTGACAACCCATATCGGCAGCCTGCCGGACTTCGTGGTGCTCGACGCGCAAGCGCCTGACCATGACGCGAAGCTGCGCGCGGCCGTCGCCGATGCCGTCAAAAAACAGCGCGACATCGGCCTCGATATCATCAACGAGGGCGAGTTCACCAAGCACGGCGACTGGCTGCGCTATGTCGAGAGCCGCCTTGGCGGTTTCGAACCGCGGATGGAGAAGCAAACGGTTTTCACCGCCGGCAAGGATCGCGAGGTCTTTGCGGACTTCTACAAATACGCCACCGAGCGCGGCACGCTGTTCTACCGTCCGAATGAAAGCCTGGTCAGCCCGATCCCGTCGTGGGCGTGCATTGAACCCGTAACGTATCGTGGCGCCGACGAGATGCGCCGCGAGATCGAGGTGTTCCGCGCCGCGCTGGGCGGGACACCACCCGGCGACGCATTTCTGACGACGACCGCGCCGGCTTCGCTCGAGCCCTATCGCAAAAACGAGTTCTACAAGAGCGATGAGGAATTCGTCTACGCGCTCGCCGACGCCATGCGCATCGAGTATCAACTCATCGCCGCTTCGGGATTTCTGCTGCAGATCGACGATGCCTGGATCCCGGCGCTGTGGGACCGTATCGGCATCGCCATGGGGCTCGATGCGTTCAAGCGATATTGCCTGATGCGGGTCGAGGCGCTCAACCATGCGCTGCGGGGAATTTCGCCAGAGCAGGTGCGCTATCACTTCTGTTGGGGAAGCTGGCACGGGCCGCACGTCTACGACATCCCCATGCAGGACATTGTCGACGTGATGCTGAAGGTGAATGCGCAGTGCTACCTGTTCGAGGCGGCCAATGCGCGCCATGAGCACGAGTATGTGGTGTGGGAGAAGGTGAAATTGCCGGAGGGGAAGATCATCGTGCCCGGCATGGTCACGCATTCAACCGACGTGGTCGAACATCCCGAATTGGTGGCGCAACGCATTCAACGGTTTGCTCAGCTCGTCGGCA
>JBGPOB010000397.1:0-3027 GCA_041487815.1 Xanthobacteraceae bacterium
ATCAAAGCGAGGAATCCGCTCGATCAGCATTTTCTGGGTGTAGCCGATGCCTTTGGCATCGCCCGTCGTTCCCGATGTCAGCACGATGCGGCAAAGGTCGTCGGCCCCGACTTGATAAAATCGCTCGTCCGCGAGCGGTTTATCGCTGAATTGCTTCCACATCTTATCGGTGAAGATGACGCGCGGGGCGTTCTCGAATTTGACCGATGCGTCGGTGATGACGGCGCTGATTGCGATGTCCTTCGGGAGAACCGGCGACCACGCCGACACTGTCGTGATGCCGAGGCGCATGAGCGCGAGGATGATGGCGATGTGCAGGATCGTGTCGTTCATGTAAATTGCCACGATCTGACCGCGCGCGAGATCGTTCGACAAGGCGATGCGGCCGATATTGTTCATCAGGCCTTCGAGTTCGGCGTAGGTCACGGATTCCGGGTCTGTGCGTGGCGTACAAATCGCAATCGCATTCGGGCTGCTGCGCGCGTGATAAAGAATCGGATCGACGACGTTCATTGTTTGAAATCCAGCCGGAATATTTCGCTCTTGATCGGCATCAGTTCAATTTCGCGCGCGCCAGATCGGGCAGCGCACGACGTTCGATCTTTCCCATCGCATTCTTGGGAAGACTATCGACCTTTATAATGCGACCAGGTACAAACGTCGGCGGCAGCTTGCTTTCGCAATGGGCGCGTAGCCGTTGTTCGTCCCAGGGTCCTTGCACCACAACGACGGACCAGATTTCCTCAATTCCCAATTCATTCGTGATGCTGAAGACACCGGCGTCTTCGAGACCGGGATAGGTTTTCATGACTTCCTCGACCGTCTCGGGCCGTATTTTGTCGCCGCCCAAATTCATTACGGATTTTTCGCGGCCCAAGATCACCAGTAACTGTTCGTCCGTTAATCGCCCGAAATCATTGGGATGGAACCATTCGCCGCGGAACGGGGACTGGTCCGTATCGCCGAGATAACGAGCCGCGTTGTAAGGCCCTTTGATTCGCACCAGACCCTCGGCGCCGGTTGGCAAGACGCGTCCCGCTTCATCGACAATCTCGACCGACAGATCCGGCATGACATAACCAACGGCGTTGGGAGTTCCGGCAATGACCTGCGCCGGAGCGGCGGCAACCATGCTTGTTTCAGTTGCGCCGTATCCCGCCACGATATGTGAACACATACGCGCCCGCGCCCTGTTGGCCAGCGCAGCCGAAAGCAGGCTCCCTCCCGTGAATATCATCTCCAAATTGCATTTCAGTTTTGGCTGACCTTCAAAATATCCCAGATAGCTCGCAAGCCCGGCTGGCGACGTTATAACGTTTTGGACCTGGTACGCCTCGAACGCGCGTACGATATGGTCCGCGGACAGGCCCGGCAGGAACAGCGTGCCGCCACGACCCAGCATGTAGATAAGAAATTGAAATCCGAGCGATGTCGCGAATCCCATGTCGCAATAGGTTCGGGAACACGGCAGCAGCCTTGCGCCGAAAATGAATTGATGACGCGCGATGCGCTCCGCCATCATTCGGTGACTGAGCGCGACTGCCTTGCCTTCGCCGGTGGTTCCCGACGTTAGGATAATTCGACAAATATCATCAGGATTAGTTGGTGTTAATTGCGCAGGATCGAGCGGGGAACCGTCACCTTCCGTCCAAGCCATGTCGGCGTGGATGATGCGCGCGGCGCGATATGGAAAAAAGCTGTCGGTGATCAGAGCGTCAACGCGCAGCTCGCGGGGAAGTTCTGGATTGCGACCCGAAAAAGTTACGACGCCGAGTCTCAATAGACCCAGTGTGATGACCGTATGCAAGATTGGATTATTGACGAAGATCGCGACGACTTGCCCCGGCGCCAAGCCGAGTTGCAGTGCCTTGCGGCTGGCGTTGTTGATCAACCGTGCCAGGCGTCCATAGCTGACCAGCGTGTCCGGCGTGCCAGGAACGCACAGCGCCGCGACGTGAGCGTTGTAATGACATTGATAAAAAAGCGGGGCGATAATATTCAAATGTGACTCCGCACTCATTCAGATGGCGGCGACCCAAGTTGCGGTCGTGTGCCACAACATTGCCTTTTGATGCCGATCTTTCCAAGCCAAAAAGTCGCGGCAAGAAAGTAGGTGAGAGCGGCACGACCCAATGTGTTGGAACGCCGCGTCGCTGGCCATGGCATTTTTTGGCCACCGCGCAAAGCCGGCCCGATTCTCGCTCTATGAGTACGCGCTCCAGGCCTCTCCCGCCCGCTCAATATCCCGTCAGCAAGTCGATCTTGCTGTTCGCCTGAATCAGGCGCCGCGCCAGAATGGCGGCGAGGTTGCGCGCGATGCGCTCGCCCGCGGAGGGATGGCGGCTGCCGCCGGATGCAGCAGGCCCATCTGAATTTCATTCATGGCTTCGCCCCCAGCGCGCATATGCCGCGCGTGCCCGCCCGCGGGAGTGCTCGTTGAATCCAGAAACGGGCCGGCGCGGCAAGCGCCGCCAATTCACATAGTCCGGATGCAAAAGGTAGGCCGCGGCGACCTGCGCTGGCAAGGGTTGCGCTGGCAAGGGTGACGGCCGCGCGCGGCGAAATGCACCGGTTTGCGCGCCTGACTAAAATTTCATCACAACCATTGAAGATTGCACACGCCCCGGAACGCGCCCATTTATCGGCGGCGGATCGAGCTTGCCAATCTATTCCGCCGCTTGTTCCGGCCGCGGGTGCAGCCGGTGCTCGGGCACGTTTTCCGGCCGCAGCACGAGCAGCGAACGCTGTTCGGACAGCGCCTGCCGCGCCTGCTCGATGGCCAGCGAGAACGTCGCGAGTCCGATCTCGTCGAGCTGGCCGCGCTCGGTCTGCTGGATGATCTCGCCGAGAATGGCATCGGCCTCGTCCTGCAGGTCCTCAAGCTCGTCGAGCGAGCGTACCGTGCGCGCCCGTTTGACCAGTTGCAGCAGCCGGTGCAGCTGCCGGATGCGACGCGTGTTTTTATCGGCGCGGAAATAGCCGGCGACGCCCGCAAGCGCGGACCCGAGCACCGGGAAAATCAGCAGG
>JBGPOB010000398.1:0-2979 GCA_041487815.1 Xanthobacteraceae bacterium
GGCGGGGCTCTCACCTCGGCGCAGAAAACCGGTTCAGGCCTTGATCAGACCGGAGAAGCGCTTCTGGAACTTCGACAGCCGCCCGCCGCGGTCGAGCAATTGATGCTGCCCGCCGGTCCAGGCCGGATGTGATTTTGGGTCGATATCAAGGTGCAGCGTGTCGCCTTCCTTGCCCCAGGTCGAACGGGTCGTGAACTCCTCGCCGTCGGTCATTTTGACCGTAATGGCGTGATAGTTGGGGTGAATTTCGGGCTTCATCGCAAATCCTTCCGCGCCCGCCAGGCGCTCGTTATACCGTCAGTCCGGGCAAGATTGGGCGGCTCTATAGCGCAGGCCCGCAGGCCACACAAGCCGCGCCGCGCTGGTTGTATCTGCTGGTTGGCCAAGGCATTGTCCGCATCGAAAAAGGCCACGGCCACGCCATGAATGACGCCATCGGCGCGCGCGCCGACGTTACCTCCGCTGCACCATCTGAAATCCCGCCGGCCGACGCCGGGCGCCGCCCGCGGTTGCGGCCGCTGATGACGCTGGTCCCGTTTGCTTGGCGCTATCGCGGGCGCATTGCGCTGGCGTTCATCGCGCTGCTGGTGGCGGCGCTGGCGACACTCGCGGTTCCGCTGGCCGTGCGGCGGATGATTGATTTCGGCTTTTCGGCCGAGCGTATCGAGCTGATCAACCAATATTTCTCAGTGATGATCGGCGTCGCCGCCGTGCTCGCGCTCGCGAGCGCGTCGCGGTTCTACCTCGTCACCACCATCGGTGAGCGCGTCGTCGCGGACCTGCGCGCGGCGGTGTTCGATCATATCACGGCGCTGTCGGCCGCGTTTTTCGACAAGGCGATGACCGGCGAATTGATATCTCGCCTTTCCGCCGATACCACCCAGATCAAGTCGGCCGTGGGCGTCTCGGTCTCGACCGCGATCCGCAACATCGTGTTGTTTGCCGGCTCGGCCACGATGATGGTCGTCACCAGCCCGCGGCTGTCCTCCTTCGTACTCGGGGCCATTCCCGTCATCGTGTTGCCGCTGGTTGCCTTTGGCAGGCTGGTGCGCGCGCGCTCGCGGGTGGCGCAGGACACGCTTGCGGACGCGTCGGCCTATGCCGCCGAATTGATGGGCGCGGTGCGCACGCTGCAGGCTTATACCAATGAGAAGCAGGCGACGACGCACTTCGGCGCAGCCGTGGAAGGCGCCTATACCGCGGCGATGCGCTCGACGCGCGCACGCGCGATGCTGGTGGCCATCGTCATTTTCCTGGTGTTTTCCAGCGTGGTGGTGGTGCTGTGGGTCGGCGCCCAGGATGTTATCGCCGACCGCATCAGCGCGGGCGCGCTCAGCCAGTTCGTGCTTTACGCGGTATTCGCCGCCGGCGCCCTGAGCCAGCTCTCCGATGTCTGGGGCGACATTTCACAGACGGCGGGCGCAGCCGAGCGGCTCGCTGAATTGCTCGCAGTCGAGCCGCAGATCACCGCGCCCATCAATCCGGTGAAGCTTCCCGTGCCGCCGCGCGGCGAGGTCGCGTTCGAAGGCGTGCGTTTCGCTTATCCGACGCGTCCGCAGGCGTGGGTTCTCAACGGTGTCAGCTTTCAAATCCGGCGCGGTGAGAAGGTCGCAATCGTCGGACCGTCGGGCGCGGGCAAAAGTACGATCTTCCACCTGCTGCTGCGGTTCTACGACCCCCAGTCCGGCGCGATCATACTCGACGGCGTCCGCCTGACAGCTGCCGATCCGCGCGACGTGCGCGCGCGCATCGCGCTCGTGCCGCAGGACAGCGTGATGTTTGCAAGTTCGATCGCCGACAACATTCGTTTCGGCCGGCCGGATGCGACCGACGCCGAAATCGCGCGCGCGGCCGAGCTTGCCGCCGCCACCGAGTTCATCGCGCGCCTGCCGCTTGGCTTCGACACGCCGATCGGCGAGCGCGGCGTGACGCTGTCCGGCGGCCAGCGCCAGCGGCTCGCGATCGCGCGTGCGATCCTGCGCGACGCCCCGCTGCTGCTGCTCGACGAAGCCACTTCCGCGCTCGACGCGGAAAGCGAAACGCTGGTGCAGACGGCGCTGGCGCGGCTGATGCAGGAACGCACCACGCTTGTCATCGCGCACCGTCTGGCGACGGTGCTCAAGTGCGATCGCATCCTGGTGATGGACGAGGGCCGCATCGTCGAGGAAGGCACCCACGCCAGCCTGGTCGCCGCCGGCGGGCTCTACGCGCGGCTGGCGCGGCTGCAGTTCCAGGGCACCTAGCACGCTCAGGCGGAGCCGCGCACTAAGGCCGCCAGCTCATCTTGTGCACCGGCGCGCCGGAGCGCGGATTGACGTCGGCGCCCGAAATCATGAACCCGCATTTCTGATAGAAACGGATCGCGCGTGCATTGTCCTGATTGACGTGCAGGTCGATGCCGCGCGGCGCCCATCGTCTGGCTTCCCGGACCAGCGCCTGCGCCACGCCGCGCCCCTGAACGTCGGTCGCAACCACCAGCTGGTCGAGGTATCCGGTATTGGGATCGATTACCAATGCCCCGACGATGCGCCCGTCATGGACGGCGACATGTGACAACGCGCCATCCCGTTCGAGGTCGGCGATGCGCGTCGTGGCCCAATCGCGTCGTGCTTGGAAATCGATCGAAGGGTAGGCGGCCTGCCACGCCGACACCCAGACATCGAGTGTTTCCGACAGGTCATCTGGCGTCATCGCACGCACGGCGAGATCGGAAAGATCAAACAGTGCAATTGTGGACATTACCGTTCAGTCAGTTTCAGTTCGATCCGCCGGTTGCGCTGATACGCTTCCTCGGTCTTGTCAGGGTCGAGCGGCTGGAATTCGCCGAATCCCGCCGCCACCAGCCGCTGCGGCGAAACGCCCTTGCCGATCAGATACTGCACGACGGAGATCGCACGCGCCGCCGACAACGCCCAGTTCGACGGAAACTGAATACTGGCGATCGGCCGCACGTCGGTGTGGCCGTCGACGCGCAGCACC
>JBGPOB010000399.1:0-2968 GCA_041487815.1 Xanthobacteraceae bacterium
GCGGCCGCCGCGGTGCCCAGAAACGAGCTGCCCGGTGGCGTCGGCACGCTCGGATAGGCGACCGTGGCCGGCCCGCCGCTGTTCCACTTCGAGGCTTGCGGGACCGACGGCACCGAGCCGCGCGGATGGTCGCCTCGGCCAAACAGCGCGCCGCGCATAGTGTCGAGAAATCCTTCGGGCCGATGGCCGCCGGTTTGCTCCTCAAGTTCGCGAATCCGTGTCTCGGCGTGGTTGAGCGCTTCATTCTGCACCAGCACCGTTTGCACCAGTGCATAGGCCGCGTTCGGCGCGCGCGCCAGCCCTTGCGCGATCTCGCGCTCGGCTTCGGTGTCGCGCGCCGCACCCTCAAGCGTCGCAAGGCGGTCGAACAATTCCTTGACGCGCTGACGTTCCTGCGGGGTCATCGGTCGTCTCCTTCGGCGGCACGTTCGCCCATGACGGACATTGAGAAATATGGGAGCCGTTCCCGCTTACGGGAACGGCGTCGCCACGGAATTTAATTCCGCTGGAATTTCATGATCCTAGCATGAGCGCGGCGCGGCTACATGAGTGCAACGCCGCGCGCCGCCAGCATGGCGGGAAAATCGTCACCGGAAAAATAGTCATATTCGCGCTCGCGCAATGTTGTGAGCGGATCGAGCGCAATGAGGCCTGCGTCAACATGTCCCGGATGGCACATGATGACGCCGCCGTCCGGCAAACCGTCGAGAAATGTTGGAAACAGATCGGTAATGCGCGCGCCTGGACGAAAATCATAGGTGCCGGCGAACGCCGGGTTGACGCGCACGCCGCGCGCGGCCGCGCGGCTACGCATGCCGCGGCTGAAAAAATCCAGAAGCCATGCCTTGCGGTCGCCCGCCGTGGCGTGCGCCGCGCGCCCGCATTGCCGCACCCAGGCCTCCGGTGCCTCGCGTTGCATTGCAACCAGCAGGCTGTCGGCAACGGAGGGGAGTAGATGGACGTGCTGGTGGCCGTCGATAAAGTCGGGAGCGCGGCCAAACGCCTCCTTGAACGCCGCGATTTGTGCGCGGATTTCCGCGCCGAGTGCGTCGTGGCTGATCCGTCCCAGCAGCGCGGCGAACGCCATGCGGCCGAGCGGCAGAAACCTGCCGCCGTCGGTCGGCGCGTAGTTGCCGCTCAACGGCCGGAACGGCGCTGTCAGCGTCACATGCAGCCCAATGGCGGGCGCCCGGTCTGCCGCGCGGATCGCCTTGAGCAGGCGCGCTTCTTCGGCGTTGAAGCCCGGCGCCACCACCATGACCGACGTGGCGCTGAGTCGCCGTCGCGCCAGGAGCTCGCGGATCGCGCGATTGACGGAAGTCGAAATGCCGTAGTCGTCTGCGACAAGCCAGATGCGCGTCATTCCGCCGCCGCGCGCGATTCCGAAACGGTGCTCGTGGCGTGATCGCCCGGCTTCATGCTGTGCTCGGAAACGAAATAGACCGGGCGGGCCTTGAGCTCCGAGAGAATCTTGCCGATGTATTCGCCCACAATGCCGATCATCAAAAGCTGCACGCCGCCGATGGTCATGACGCTGACGATTAGCGACGGATAGCCGGGGACGTCGGCGCCATAGATGAACGCCTGGATCATAATATAAAGGCCGAACACCAGCGCGCTGGCCGCCAGCAGCGCCCCGAGCAGGCTCGCAAACCGCAGCGGCGCCACCGAAAACGACGTCAGACCCTGGACCGACAGGCCGATCAGCGAGCGCAGTCCCCACGATGTGCGGCCATGGGCGCGCGGGGCGGGATGGTAGTCGACGCGGATCTGGCGAAATCCGATCCAGCTTGCGAGACCCTTGAAGAAGCGGTTGCGCTCGGGGAGCTGCCGCAATGCCGCAACCGCGCGCGGCGACAGCAGGCGGAAATCTCCTGCGTCCGGCGGAATTTTCTGCCGCGCGCCCCAGTTGACCAGCGCGTAAAACATCTTCACCGCGAGCCGCATCGTCGCCGGCTCATTGGCGCGGTCGGCCTTGGCGGTGAAGACGACGTCGTAGCCGTCCTCGATCCAGTGCCGCACCAGCGTGTCGATCAGTTGCGGCGGATGCTGGCCGTCGCCGTCAATAAACAGAACCGCGCCAAGACGCGCATGGTCGAGCCCGGCGAGCAGGGCGGCTTCCTTGCCGAAATTGCGCGATAGCGCCACGACCTGAACATCGAATCCTTCGGCCGGCAACGACTTCGCGATCGCCAGCGTGTCATCGCGGCTGCCGTCGTCGACATAGATCAATTCGCAATCAAGCCGCCATGTCGCGCGTATGCGCCGCACCGCGTCGGCAAGAATAGCGTGGAAGCGCGCCAGGCCGGCGCTCTCGTTGAACACCGGCACGACAATCGACAGGCCGGCGGTCTGCGTTAAGCCCGCGGTCGGGCGCAACGCGTCGGCCCGTTCTTTCAAGGTTGCGGCCATGGCGGCTGCCTTCTAATCCTTTTGTCTTATACCGCAACGGCGCCATGCTGTCGCGGCGGGCGGCCGCGCGCGGCTCGGCGCGCGCGCCGGTCCGTGGTATGCGGTTCTGCATGGAGGCCCCCGGCAAGTTTCAGCGCCTGGCCGGCCGATTGGCCGCGGCATGGCAGGAACGCGGAATCGGCCTCAAGGCCGTGAGCTTCGGGCTGGTCGGCGTGCTCAACTCGGCCATCGATTTTGGCGTGTTCTGGACCGCCGTCCAGCATTTCGGGATGCGGCTCGTGCCGGCCAATGTGCTGGCCTGGCTGGTCGCGGTTTCAGTTTCCTACGTCATGAATTCGGTCACCACCTTCGCGGCGGAATCGGGACGCCGGCTGCGCTGGCGCTCCTACGCCGCCTTCGTCGCGGCGGGCATCGTCGGCGTCACGGCAAACACGGCAACGCTCTTGATCGCCGACTATGTGCTGGCGGGATGGCTCGCCGACGACAAACTCGCGCTGGCGTCCGCCAAGGGCTGCGCGATCCTGGCAAGCTTCGTCGTCAATTTCGCGATGTCGCA
>JBGPOB010000400.1:0-2942 GCA_041487815.1 Xanthobacteraceae bacterium
CACAATGCCGTCTTGCGGCTGCGCCCTTTCATGGCGCATTGCCAGTTGCCGAAACTTCCCGGCGAAGTCGACGTGCTCAGCCACGATCAAGTCGAAGCGGTCCTGATGCGCCGCGCCGGATATGAGGTGCGGGTGCTGCCGCGGGAAGATCTCGGTTGGGAGGAGAACCCGCCGAACCTCGTCGAGTTCATCCGCCGCGATCTGCGCTGGTGTCAGGGCAACATGCAGTATTGGCGGTTCCTGACCATGCCGGGCCTGAAGGCGGTCAGCCGCTATCAATTGATGTTTGCGATTCTAATGTTCGTCGGATCGCCGGCGTGGATCGGTCTTCTCGTGCTCGGTACGGCGGCCGCGGTCGCTGCGCGCGACAATCTCGTCGATCCACGTTACGGCTGGCCGTTGCTGGCGGCGATATTGTTCATGTGGTTTGCGCCCAAGATCGCGACGATAGTTGACGACCTGATGCGGACGCAGATGCGCGCGGCCTACGGCGGGGCTGCGCGCTTGCTCGCCGGCGTCTTCACGGAAACCGTCTTTTTCATTCTGCTGTTGCCAATTCAATGGCTGAGCCACACCCTCATGTTGGCGCGGCTGGCGACCGGACGGGCGGCCGGCTGGACTGCGCAGGTGCGCCACGATCATGCGGTGCCGTTTCGTCAGGCGCTGCGGCGGTTCTGGCCGCATACGGTCGTCGGCGTCGGTGCGCTGGCGATCCTGGCCGCTACCGTGCCGGCGGCCGTTCCGATCGCCGCTCTGATCGCCGGCGGGCTCGCGCTGTCGATCCCGCTGGCCATGATCACCTCGGCGCCGATCGTCAGTCGTTGGGTGCTCCGTAGTGGCCTCTGCCGGCTACCGGAAGAAATCGCGCCGCCGGATATTTTGCGCCGGCTCGCGCTGCCGGCGTTGACCCACCACGACCATGCTTGACGCGCTGCGAACCGCGGCCGGCGTTGCACGCTCGCTGCGCATCTATTACGGCAACCGCGCGCGGCGCGCGGCGATGGATCGGCTGCATTCCTCCTTCGTCAAGCCGGGGGACCTTGTCTTCGACATCGGCGCGCATGTCGGCGACCGCGTCGCATCGTTTCGGCGGCTTGGCGCGCGCGTTGTGGCGGTTGAGCCACAACCGGCGCTGACACGTGTGCTGCGTCTGCTCTACGGCCGCGATCGCGACGTCAGCATTGAACGCGTTGCCGTTGGGCACGCCGCCGGCGAGGTCGCGTTCCACGTCAATGTTTCAAATCCGACCATATCCACGGCATCGCGCGACTTCGTTCGTGCGGCAGCCGATGCCGAGGGCTGGCGCGCGGAGCGGTGGAGTCGATCCATCCGCGTGCCGATAACTACGCTTGATGATTTGATCGCACGCCATGGTCCGCCGGTATTCATCAAGATCGATGTCGAGGGCTACGAGGCAGACGCGCTCGCGGGATTGTCGCAGCCGATGCCGGCCTTGTCGTTCGAGTTCACGACCATCCAGCGTGCCGTGGCGGAAGCCGCGCTCGCGCGCTGCGGCGCGCTCGGCTATACGCATTTCAACGCTGCGCTCGGCGAAAGCCAGAAGTTTGTGAACAGCAGTTGGATCGATCGGGACGCGATGCAGGCATGGCTGTCGGCGCTGCCGGACTGCGCAAATTCGGGCGATATTTATGCGACGTTGGGCTGAGTTTGCATGCGTCTGCGCGTTGTTGGTCGCGTTTGATGCCGCGCGGGCCGGCGAAATTTCCGTCGAAGCGGTGAATGCCAGCACGCCGACGCGCTGCGCCGAGACGGACAATGTCTATGTCAAGCTTATTTCGCCCGAGGTTCGGCGCTTCGCGGTCGAAGCCGTTCACCCCGCTTACCTGAAAAAATTATCCGCCGATAACAAGGCGCCGGATTTCGGCAACTGCGACATGTCGGGCGACCCGGCATTCCATTTCACGCCGCGCGAAGTCACGCTCTACGATCGCGGCAATTGGCGCCTGCGCGGTTTCGTTTATCCCAATTTCTGGCGCGCCAGCCAGGTTCCCGTGCGGGTGGGCAAGCGCATCGAGACCGGGTTGCATCTTTTGCAATTGTGGACGCGCAACAAGGCGCGCAACGAGGAGGTTCTGGTGCTGTATCCAGCCGACGGGTACTGGCGCGCGCGCCCGCTGGCGCCGAAGCGATTGCCCTGGCGGATCGATCCCAAGCTGCCAACGGCCTATGGTTCGTCCTTTCTGATCGGACCGATCGAAACGGGTGGCCGGCCCTTTGTCGATATTTCCGCGATCACGTTCGATCCGGATCAGGCGACGTTCCGGCTTGAATTCGTGCGCGGAGGCACGGCCAAGTTGCGCGTGAAGACGCTCGGTCGCGAGCGGATTGCACTTGATGTTGCGCTGTCGGCATCCATAGCCGCTGCGCCGTTCGCCGCGTTGCGCTCGATGTTCGTCACGCCGGACAATGCCGACGTGGCGCAGCTCAAGTGGCGCGCGCCCGGCCGCGACGGCCATGGCGAAGCGGGAGTGATGCAGTTTGACCGCGCGCAGGTACGCGCGTTATGGGCCGGGCGTGCGGCGCCGTCGCGTCACAATACGAGCGCGCCGGACATGATTTTTCGGAATTTTCGCGCCACACGGTAATATTTATCGCGGCGGAATTTGCAGCAAATCCGCCAGCTGCTCCTTGGTCAGCGCTGTTGCCGTGAACTTGAGCGCCACCGCGTCGTTCACGATCGAGTCCAGGCCCACGATCGTATCCGGCTCGATCGACGCACGCGGGAAAAAGTTGTCGCGCGTGCGCTTGGCCTTCTCCAGGGTGATGCCCAGCCAGTCGGAATAGACTTTGAGCGCGGTCGGGTCGGTGTACATGTAGTTCACCGTCTCGCGATAGGCTTTCATGTAGCGGTCGATCGCGGACTTGCGCGATTTCAACGCGTCGGCATTGGCGATCAGCACCCGCACGGTCTGGCCTTTGAA
>JBGPOB010000401.1:0-2930 GCA_041487815.1 Xanthobacteraceae bacterium
CGGGTGAAGGAATTACTTATTGTCGGCGCACGATGTTTGCGCTGATCTGCTTCGTCCTTGCATCTTGGCTGCGCCGGTCATGTCGAAAGCCGACTTGAAGCGGAGAACGCGGCCACAAAGCGTCAATTTTCCGAAATTACACAGGCACCTGCCAACGAACTATTCCGCTTCGATGAAGTAGCGCCCATCACGCCGCGTAAGGAAACCAAAGCCAGGAAAATCAAGATGCATCCCGGCGACGCGCGCGTGTTCTGACGAGGCCTGGTCGAGCAGACGCTGGCGTGAATTCACCGCCTGTTCGGGATCGGCATCGAAAATAAAGGCGATGTCAGGCCGAGCCAGTTGCAGGAATGCCATGTGGATCGTGTCACCCCATATTATCAGGCTTTCCCGCCCACCTTCGATGATCCATACGTTGTGACCGGGCGTGTGGCCAGGCGACATCTGCGCATGGATACCCGGTAAAACTTCGCCGTCGCCGACGCGGGTAGTGCGTTTCGAGTAGGGCGCAAATGCTGCCTTCGCTCTGATCATGTTGTTGCGCTGGCGCTCGTTTGTAGCTTCGGAGAGATCGCGCTCGCACCAGAACTTCATCTCCGTATCCTGCACAACAATTTCGGCTTTAGGGAACCACGCCTTGCCCACGGCATCAATCAGGCCGTTAGAATGATCGGGATGAATATGTGTCAGCAGCACATGGGTGATCGAGTCGAGTGTGACGCCGGCCGCGCGTAAATTATCTGGCAGCTTGCCTAGCGCAGGTCCCATCGTATCGCCCGATCCTGCGTCGACTAGCGCGCGGATGCCGCGCCCCTCCACCAAAAAGGCGTTGACCGAAAGATAAACTGGTTCCGTCAGGCTCTTGCCAGAAATCTTCTGGGTCACGTCCTTATCGACGCCGACTGTCACGTCGATCGTAGTCTCGAACAGCCCGTCACTATAGGCGGTAACCGTGTAATCGCCGATCTTGATGGACTGCGGTTCTTGGGTTGTCATGGCTTGCGCCCCGTGCAATTTACTTTCGGCCAATCCAACGAATGTACAGCTCTTCGCCTTCACTGCGGCTAATGGGGCGGATCAAGCTCGTTACAAATACCTTTGTATCGGAGAACCTTATCCTTCCGGCAGCAACAAGCTCTCGGGGGTGACGCTTGTGAGCAAGATGAATCGCTATTACCTCAATCCCAATCTGCGCGCTGCTGCCAATGCAGCAAGACTAGTCACAGCAGCAATCATTAGATAAAACGCAGGCGCGAGCTTGCTTCCGGATAATTCGATCAGTGCCGTATTGATGAACGGCGCCAAGCCGCCAAAGATTGCGACGCCAAGAGCGTAGCTCACGGCCACTCCAATCGTCCGCATTTGCGTCGCAAAGAGTTCAGACATTAGCGCGGCAATCGCACCACCATAGCCCGCTACGAGAACACCGATGACCAATTGGACCAGCAATATCGACTCAAAGGTCGGTACCGCTGCAAGATAGTAAAATAGCGGGTAACTCGCGATGAACAACGCTGTGGTTACCGCAATTGCTATCGGTAATCGCCCGATCCGGTCCGATAGCGCGCCCGCTGCTGGAATGAGAGCCATTTGGATCGCGGCAGTGATGAGGCCGGCCAAATATCCACCGAATAGTGGTACGCCGAGTTCGTACGCTGCGTAAGTTGGCATAAACAGGATCGTGTAGTTCGCGACTGTTCCGAAAACTACCAAGCCGAATGCAATCAAAACTCTCCCCTTGCCGTTCGATAAGGTTTCGCGGACGGGCGTCTTAGGAGCGCGCGCCAACTGAAATTCCCGCGTCTCATCAAGGTGCCGGCGAATGAAATAGGCGAGGGGGCTCATCAGCAACGCGAAAATAAAGGGAATGCGCCACCCCCAGGTATCGAGCTGGTCCGGAGTGAGTCCGCTGGTAAGCGCGGCACCGAACGCTGTTGCAACAATCGCCGCCAAAGCCTGACTTGCGAATTGCCAGCTTGCGAAGAACCCGCGTCGCTGTGGATTTTGTTCTGCAAGGAATACGGTTGCCGTTCCGAATTCCCCGCCGGCCGCAAATCCTTGGATGATGCGGGAGACGACAGCGAGGACTGGCGCGAGGAAACCGATCGATGCGAACGTCGGTACAAAAGCCATGATCGCTGATCCTGCCATTACAAGCAGGATCGTCATTTGCAAGGCAATCCTGCGTCCGTGACGATCGGCAATATTACCAATAACGATTGCGCCCAGCGGGCGCACGAAGAAAGTGACGCCGAAGGTTCCGAGTGCAAACAGTAGTGATACCGCTTCGTCCCCTGTCGGAAAAAATAGTTTTGCAATTGTCAGCGCAAGATAGCCGTAGACCGCGGAGTCGAACCATCCCAGCGCATTGCCGATCACGACGGCAGCAATGATTCGCCAGTGGCTCCGTTGTGTCGTTGCTACCACTATCGTCGATGCAGTCATTGCCGCCCCATTTGCCCAAAGCCGACGACTAGAAGCTTAGCCTGCCAATTTAGAGCGCGGCGCAATCCGGCAATGACGTTGAACGCTTAGAATACGGACGACCTCGCCTCATAGCGCGCTCAGGCACCTGCGTCGGCTCAAAAGGTTCTTCGCCTCAAGCAAAGGTTGCTCCATCTGCGCTGGTGGCGTTTCACGCGGCGGTCGGGATGGGTCACCTGCAAAGGCGACTACTTTCGTGAGCTTCCGTTGGTGATTAGGTTTTCGGCGAGAATTACAAGTGAACGGCGAAGCTTCACGTCGTCAAGCTTTGAGAATGCCCGTGCCATCCGTAGTGCGTCAGCTTGGATGAGAAAGGACGTTGGCGATTCATCAAGAGCGTTGTCAGTAATTTCCAACCCTTTGGCGCCGTCAAAAAATGACGATACTGGAATATTCAATTCTCTCGAAATCTGCATGAGCCTGCTTGCTCCCACTCGATTTGCGCC
>JBGPOB010000402.1:0-2901 GCA_041487815.1 Xanthobacteraceae bacterium
CTCAAGACCCGCGCCGAAATCCTGGTCGCCGCCACCGAGATCGAACTCGCCAAACGCGGCAACGACGGCGGCGAGACCTCGCTGCAGTAGTTTGCGGCCTTAGACATGGGCACGGCCAAACTGGAAACCACCACGGCATCCGAACGAGCCCCTCCAGTCGACGCGTTTTCTCGCCGTGGACCGGTGACCGCTTCGCTAAAATTGCTCTAAGATGATCGCGGCATCTGGAGTGCAGCATGAACACAACCGACCGTCCCGCCAGCAGCGTCGACCCCAAGCTCTTGGAAATTCTCGTCTGCCCCCTCACCAAGGGCCCGCTCGAGTACGACGCCGTAAAGCAGGAATTGATTTCGCGTTCGGCCAAGCTCGCCTATCCCATCCGCGACGGCATCCCGATCATGCTGGTGGACGAAGCGAGGAAGCTGGATTGAAGCGGCATGATCTCTTCTGGCTTGAATCCAGCCAGGCCGACCCACTCCCGCTCATTCCCGCGCAAGCGGGAATCCGGAAATCGTACTTCAGAATCTGGGTCCCCGCTTGCGCGGGGACGAGCGGAGTGAATTAGCAACGTGAACTGATCGAACCCTGCCCCTGACGCGTCATACCCGCGATACGCCAGCCGTGACGACTAGGAATGAGTGTGTGGAGAAACGCCAATGTTGAAAATCTGGGGCCGCAACACGTCATCGAACGTACAGAAGGCGATGTGGGCGATCGGGGAGATGGGCTTGCCATGCGAGCGCATCGACATCGGCGGGCCGTTCGGCAAGAACAACGAAGCGCCCCACCTCGCGAAGAACCCGAACGGCGTCGTCCCGACGCTGGAAGAGGACGACGGCTTCATTCTGTGGGAGTCGAATTCAATCGTGCGTTATCTCGCGGCCAAGCACGGCGCCGGCACGCTCGAGCCTACGGACCTGCGCACGCGCTTTAGCGCGCAACGCTGGATGGATTGGCAGCTCTCGGTCGCGAACTTGGCTATTTTTCCGGTGTTCTGGGGCCTGGTGCGCACGCCGCCGGAGAAGCGCGATCCCACCTCGATCGAGGAAGGCAAGAAGAAATGCCTCGCCGCGCTGAAGATCATGGACGCGCAATTGGGAAAGACCCGTTTCATCGCCGGCGAGAATTTTTCCTACGGCGATATTCCGATCGGCCCGTTCGCCTATCGTTATTTCCGGCTGGTCACGGAGCATCCGCCACTGCCGAATGCCGAACGCTGGTACAAGCAAATCTGCGCGCGGCCGGCGTTCAAGCAGCACGTGCTGGACGTGCCATTTACGTGAGAACTACTGCGTTCCGGCAAGCCCCGCCTGCTGCACGACCTTGCCCCAACGCACGATTTCGGCCCTGACGAATGTTTTCAATGCGTCGACCGACTGACTGTCGGTTGGGATCATGCCGTTCCTCAGCGTTTGATCCTTGATCTCCTGCATGTCGAGCAGGCTTTTCAGGTCGCCATGCAGCTTGTCAATGACCGGTTGCGGCGTTTTGGCGGGCGCGACGATCATCTGCCAGGACGCGGCATCGAAGCCGGGCACGCCGGCTTCCGCGAGCGGCGGCACATCGGGAAGCGCGGCGAACCGCGTCTTGGTCGAGATGCCGAGCGCACGCACCTTGCCGGCTTGAATGATGCCGAGCGCCGGCCCGATATCGACGAACATCAGCGGCACATGCCCGGCGACGACATCGTTGAGCGCCGGCAGGCTGCCGCGATAGGCGACCGGCGACATTTCGATGCCGGTCATGCTCTTGAGCAATTCAGCGAACAGATGATGCGGCACGCCCGGCCCCGCGGTTGCGTAAGACAGCTTGCCGTCCTTTTCCCTGGCGTACTGGATCAGGTCGGCAATCGATTTCACCGGAACATCGGGATTGACCACAAGCACGAACGGCGTCTGCGCCACCAGCGCGAGCGGCACGAAATCCATGGTGGGATCGTAACTCAGGTTTTTGAACAGGCTGACGTTGACCGCCATCGTTGCGCTCGGCGCGATCATCAGCGTGTAGCCGTCGGGCGCGGCCTTGGCGACCGCGATTGCGCCGATGACGCCGCCGGCGCCCGGCTTGTTTTCAACGACGAGCGGCTTGCCCCACTTCTGCTCGAGCCGCGCGCCGAGCATGCGCGCGAGGATGTCGCCGGCTCCGCCGGCGGTGAACGGAACGATCATCGTCACCGGACGCGTTGGAAACTCTTGCGCTGAAACAAGCGCTCCAGCATTCGCCAACAACAACCCGGCGGCGGCTATGCGCGCGAACATCGTTCGTGCCATCGATCGGCGTCCCCTTCCTGGCGTGTCATTACAGCGCCTCGCCACGCAGCAGCTTGGGCACTTCGCCCGTGATGCCGGCGGCCTGGCGGATGAACAGGTTCTTGAGACCGGGCAGACGATCGACGACGCCAAGCCCGATGTCGCGCGCGAGCCGCAGCACATCGGAGTGATTGGAGAACAGCCGGTTGAGGCCGTCGGTGGCGACGCCCATGGTCATGGTGTCGAACCGCCGCCAGCGCTGATAGCGCTCGAGCACGTCGGCGCCGCCGATGTCGAGCCCGAGCCGCGCCGCATCGACGATCACTTCGGCCAGCGCGGCGACGTCGCGCAGGCCCATGTTGAGCCCCTGCCCCGCGATCGGATGAATCGTGTGCGCGGCATCGCCCACAAGCGCGATGCGCTCCGCGATGAAGGATCGCGCCACCGAAAATCCGAGCGGATAGACCTGCCGCGGACCGACGACGGAAATTTCGCCAAGCTTGAGGCCAAAGCGCGCTTCGAGTTCGGCGTGGAACGCGGCGTCATCGAGCGCGACGATGCGCGTGGCTTCCGCCTTGGTTTCCGTCCACACCAGCGACGAGCGATGGCCCAAGGATTTATTGTCCTTCAGCGGCAGGATCGCGAACGGCCC
>JBGPOB010000403.1:0-2887 GCA_041487815.1 Xanthobacteraceae bacterium
ACACCCTCCCCTGGAGGGGGAGGGTCGCGAACACCCGGATCGGCGCTTTGCGCCGTCCGGGCCCAGGCTCCGTGAGCGGGGTGGGGTGAGCTTTCCTTGCCGCAAGTAATGTTCACCCCACCCCGGCTTGCATCTCACTTTGTTCGATGCCTCGCCGACCCTCCCCCTCCAGGGGAGGGTAGGAAAGAAGAACGAAAGGCCGGCGGAACTTTGTGCCTGCCTGCAATTGCCGCGCATGCAAGGCATGCAGCGCCCGGCAATCGTCTCACGCAGCGTTCCGCGCCCTTGACCTCTCGCAATGCGGCTTCGAACATCGCGCACAACGGGAGGAAGTGGATCATGGCCAATGTGCCAGGCGCGCGGTTGCGCGAAATCGGGATCGCTTTGCTCGAAGCCGCGGGCGCCTCGCGCGTGGAAGCCGCCGCGGTCGCCACTGGCTGCGTCAACGCCAATCTCGCCGGGCACGATTCCCACGGCATCATCATGGTCCCGAACTACATCGAGCGCATCAAGGTCGGCCATATCGTGCAGGGCGCGCCATGGACCATCGTGCAGGAATCGCCGACCACGACCGTCATCGACGGTCATTGGGGATTCGGTTACGTCGTCACCGAACAGGCGATGCGGCTGACGATCGAGAAGGCGAAAAAATCCAACGTCGCCGCGGCGACGGTGTTCCGCCAGAGCCACATCGGGCGGCTCGCGGCCTATCCGCTGCTGGCAATCGAGGCCGGCATGATCGGGCTCATCACCGCCGATTCCGGCCGCTCGCCGAAAATCGTCGCGCCCTTCGGCGGGCGCGAGGCGCGGCTCGGCACCAATCCGATTTGCATCGCGGTTCCCTCCGATCTCGACGGCCCACTCTATCTCGACATGGCGACATCGGCGGTGGCATTCGGAAAGGTGTCGCTCGCGGCCTCGCGCGGCGAATCCATCCCGCTCGGCTGGATCGTCGATGGCGAAGGCCGCCAATCGACCGATCCCAAGGGCCTGAAACCCGGCGGCAAGGGCGCGCTCCTGCCGCTCGGCGGCACCGAAGGCTACAAGGGCTCGGGCCTCGCGGTGATGGTGGAAATCCTGTGCGGCCTGCTCACCGGGCTGGGTTTCGGGGTCGAGCCGACCGGCCGGCACAACGATGGCTGCTTCCTCGCCGTCTTCAATGTCGAGGCTTTCCGGCCGCTCAAGCAATTCAAGAAGGAGGTTGCCGAGTTTGCCCGCTATCTGAAGGACACGCCGCCGTCGGAAGGCAGCCCCGGCGTGTTCTATCCCGGCGAAATGGAATTCCGCCGCGAACGCGAGCGCAGCCAGTCGGGCATCGCGGTGGAGGACGCAACCTGGAACAAGCTGCGCGCGCTGGCCGCGGAATATGGGCTGGCGACGAAGCTTCAAATGCAGTGATGATCGTCGCGGCGCGGACAACACCGACAAGGAACCAAGCATGACGCGGCAGATGGTGATGGTCGGATTTCTTCAGGCGCAGAACTGCACCAACCTGCCCAGTTCGTGGCGCCATCCGGATTCGCGCACCGACTCGACTTCCGCCGACTACTACGCCGAGATCGGCCGCATCCTCGAGGCCGGCAAATTCCACATGGCGTTCTTCGACGATCGCTTCGCCATGCCGGACCGCTACGGCGGCGACCACGCCCATACGGTCGAATACGGCATCCGCTGCATCAAGATGGATCCGGTCGTCACCATGATGGCGATGGGATTTGCGACGGCGCGCATGGGCATCGCGGCGACCGCATCGACGACCTACTACGAGCCGTTCGACGTGGCGCGCAAATTCATGACCGCCGATCTCATGCTCAATGGCCGCGCCGGCTGGAATGTCGTGACCTCGGTCAACGACGGCGAAGCCCAGAACATGGGCCGCGCGGAGCACCTCGGCCACGACACCCGCTACGACCGTGCCGACGAATTCATGGAAGTCGTGCTCGGTCACTGGGATTCCTGGGACGAGGACGCCCTCATCATCGACAAGAAATCCGGCCGCTTCGCTGATCCTAAGAAAGTGCGCCGGCTTGACCACAAGGGAAAATTCTTTCGCTCGCGCGGGCCCTTTACCGTGCCACGCTCGCCGCAGGGCCATCCCGTCATCATCCAGGCCGGCGCCAGCGGCCGCGGTCGCCGCTTCGCAGGGCGATGGGCCGACGTGATTTTTGGCAGCGCGCACACGACCGAGTTCGCGCAACAGAGCTATCAGCTCCTCAAACAGGAAGCGGAGAAAGCGGGGCGTGATCCGGAAAAGATGTTCGTCTGCCTTGGCGTGATGTGCGTCGCCGGCGCCACCAAAAGCGAGGCCGAAGACAAGATGGCGCTGATCGAAAAGCTGCCGCTCGAAATCGACGCGCTGTCGCTTTTGGCCGAGGGTCTCAACTTCGACTTCGCCACCAAGTCGATGGACGAGCCGCTGACGGACGAGGAACTCAACGGCTTTCAGGGCATGCTGACGATCCGCGACCACGTGATGAAGATCAGCGGCAAAAGCAATCCGACGGTGCGCGATTTTCTCAAGTACAACAACCGCGGCCAGACGCATGGCGCGATCGTCGGCGGCCCGAAGGAAGTCGCCGACCGTCTCGAAGATTTTTTCGTCAACCGCGGCTGCGACGGGTTCGTCGTCGCGGCGACGCACGTGCCCGGCGCTTACATCGATTTTGTGCAGTACGTGATCCCGGAACTGCAAAAGCGCGGCCTCTACCACAAGGATTACGCCGGCGCGACGCTGCGCCAGAATCTCGGGCTGCCGATGCCGAAGATCGGTGACTGGAAGCATTGATCGGAGAATGCCTTGATGGCTGACATGACTCACGCGGCAACCACCATCGCGCGCGGATCGAAAGCGCGCCGTTCGCTGGTTGACGTCGCCAAGGAAATGCAT
>JBGPOB010000404.1:0-2855 GCA_041487815.1 Xanthobacteraceae bacterium
AAATATTACAACACCCAGCCGCAGGCGGCCGCTACGACCGCGGCGGTTGCGGTCGCCGAGGCTCCACCGGCCGCGTCCTATTCGCGCACGGTGACGATCAATCGCGCCAGCAACGGACATTTCATGACCGAGGCGGTGGTGGATGGCCGGCGCATCGGATTTTTGGTTGATACCGGAGCTTCGACGATCGCGTTGCGTGAAGGCGACGCCGCCCGGCTTGGCATTCATCCCGCCGAACGCGACTATACGGTGCGCGTGGCAACCGCCAACGGTTCGACACGCGCCGCGCGTGTCAGTCTCAACCGCGTCGAAGTTGGCGGAGTTACGGTGCGCGACGTGAGTGCGGTCATCATGCCTGACGAGGCGCTCGGTCAGAATCTGCTCGGGATGTCGTTTTTGTCGCGTCTGCGCTGGGAACAGAAGAACGGCAAGCTGATCCTCGAGCAATAGCCGCCCGCTCCAATCCCAAACTTTTCCATTAACGCCTAATCGGTTTGGGCTGAATCGGCTTGCACCGCTCACGTTTTAATCTTGGGCATGAGCTTATCGGAAAGTCTGCAACTTTTCGGGATCATGCCCTAATGCGAAGGGCTACCCGCGTGGGTAGCCCTTCCATTGTCGGACCGTGGTCCGGCACTGCGGCGGGCCTCGCGCTCACGCGCGAGGGCGCCTTCAATTCGCGACGCGCTGCGTCACGCCGGAACCTCGGGTGAGGCGAGGATCCAGTTCATAGGTGCCGGCGACCGCGGCGATAGACAATGAGACACTGGATCACCTCCTTTCAGTTGTTGACGACCGCCTAACACTAGATTGCGTTGGCGCGATTCGTAAAGGCTCCGTCCGAAACCGCTAATTGCGCGCATTCCATGCGGACGGGCCGGGTCGGCCATCCCGATTTGCGGCGTGATCGCAGTCGTTTACGGCGGTCCGTGCTGCTACAAGGCCGTGGGACAATAATCAGGTCGCGATCGGAAATGTCGAGCAGAACGGAGGGACCGCAGCCGACCTCCGCGACCACGGCATCAAGCGATCTGAACGCGCGGATGTTTACTGCGCTGATCGCCCATACCGTCACCGTCAACTCCGTGGTCGCGCTGGCGCGCATCACGACGTCCTACCGGGTCATCGAACTCGACCTGCCGATTGTGTGGCTCGGAATCATCGCTGGCGGTTTCTCGCTCATCCCGGTGTTTGCGGCGGTATCGGTCGGCCGTTTCATCGACCGTGGGCACGACAGCGTTTCCGCCTGGGCCGGAGCGTCACTGATGCTGCTGGCCTGCGCCGGCTTCTGGCTGTGGCCGACATCGGCGGTCAACCTTCTCTGTTTCTCGGTCTTGCTCGGCTTCGGCCACATGTTCTGCATGGCGAGCCACCAGATGATCGCCGTTCGCTGCGCCGGCCCGCGCAGCCGCGAATCGGTATTCGGCTATCACATGATCGCCATCGCCATCGGGCAGAGCCTGGGGCCCTTGGCGCTCGGCTGGCTCGGCGGCGACACAAGAATTCCGCCGACGGAATTGCTGTTCACGATCGCGTTCTTCGGAGCGGTATTATCGCAAGGCGTCGCGTTTGGATTGCGTCGCAGGCCAATCCTATCACCGAAAGATGCGCAGCAACGATCGATCCCCGTGAGCGAGCTGCTGCGGCAGCGCGGGCTGATCGCGGTGATTGCCGCAAGCGTCGTGACGGTGACGGCATTCGAGATTCTCGTCATTTATCTGCCGCTGCTGGGCACCGAACGGCACATTGAAACGCGCGACGTTGGGTTTTTGTTGGCCGTGCGCTCGCTGGTCTCGATCGTCTCGCGGGTGTTCTACAGCCGCCTGCTGATGGTGGTCGGACGATTGCGGTTGATGCTGGTGTGCATGTTCGTGGGCGCGGCGGCGTTCACGTTGATTGGACTGCCGGTGACGCTGCCGTTGATGTATCTCGCAGTGGCGGTGATGGGCTTCGGTCTCGGCATTGGCGCGACGCTGACGTTTTCGGAAGTCGTCATGCTGGCGCCGAGGCAGGCGCGTGCAACGGCGCTGTCGTTGCGCCTCACTGGCAACCGGCTCGGCCAATTGATGGTGCCGCTTCTCGCCAGCCTGATCGCAGAGGTCACAGGCATCGGCGGCGTCATGATCATTCTGGCGATGACGCTGGCGGCTTCGGGGGTGTTTTTGCGCCGCAGCCTCGGGCCGCGCGCTAGGGTTTGATCCCGAAAAGGTGCAAGATTTTGCCGGATACTGCCCTAACACGTGGATGAACCGGTAGATTTAAAATGGTTGGATGCGTCTGCCGGCTTCATCCATGACTAAAGGCACTGCTTTTCCCGTCGCACCGCATCGGCTATCTGCTGGCGACCGGCCACCGAGAACCACCATGTTTCCCAAGCCCAAGCCGTCGCTGACGCCCAACACCTACGCCTTTGAATCCGAGCCGCTGGTGAAGGCGACCGGATTTCGCGAATACGATGCGCGCTGGCTGTTCGGCAAGGAAATCAACCTGATGGGCGTGCAGGCGCTCGGCATGGGGCTCGGCACGCTGATCCGCGAACTGGGCGTGAAGCCCGAGATCGTCACTGGCCACGACTTCCGCAGCTATTCGGCGTCGATCAAGTACGCGCTGGTTTCCGGGCTGCTGGCCGCGGGATGCAAGGTCCATGACATCGGCCTCGCGGTAACGCCAATGGGGTATTTCGCGCAGTTCGACCTTGACGTTGCGTGCGTCGCGATGGTCACGGCATCGCACAACGACAACGGCTGGACCGGCGTAAAAATGGGCGTCAACCGGCCGCTCACATTCGGTCCCGACGAGATGACGCGGCTGAAGGAAATCGTCCTGAGCGCGGCCTTCAAGCTTGCCGGCGGCGG
>JBGPOB010000405.1:0-2850 GCA_041487815.1 Xanthobacteraceae bacterium
AGCTGCGCGCAAGACTCCAAAACTCCCGTCCGGCGAGGATATTTATAGCAACGACCCCTGGCCGCCATCGCGCGTGCCGCGTGCGGCGCGCTGCGGCCTCGCTCGCGCTGCGTCGCCTTCCGTCTGCGCGCCGCCCGATTTTGGCGCGGGCGCTTTTAGCGGCGGTGACGGCGCAACCGGCGCGGCTTGCGCCGCCGGCGTCAAGATCGCCGGCGTGTCGTTGACGACGCGGTTGACGGCGGTTGAAATCTCGAAAGCTTCGAAAAATTTCTCCGGCGCCGGCGCCAGCATCGCGGCCGCGATTTTGGCGTCGACTACTTCGCAATCGAGCCACATATCGAAGGCTTCGGGCGCGATCACGACCGGCATGCGGTGGTGAATGTGCCGTAAGGTGTTGCTGGCGTCAGTGGTGATGATGGCCGCGGTTTCGACCTCCTCGCCGTTTGGCCCGGTCCAGGTTTCCCACAAGCCCGCGAAGGCGATCGGACCGCCGGCCGCCGGTACGACCGCGAACGGCCGCTTGCGCGCGCCGTCGGCTTGCCATTCGTAGAAGCCGTCGGCGGGAATGAGGCAGCGCCGCCGCTTCATGGCGGCGCGGAACGCCGGCTTGTCGACGACGCTCTCCCCGCGCGCGTTGATCAGGAGCGAAAACGTCTTCGGGTCCTTGACCCATGACGGGATCAGCCCCCAGCGCACCAGCGCGAACTGCCGCTTGCCTTCCCACAGCCGGACGATCGGCACCGGCTGCGTCGGCGCGATATTGTAGCGCGCGGGAAAATTCGGCTGTTCGGGGTAGCGAAACAGCGCGCGGATGGCTTCGGGCGTGCTGGTGATGAGGTAGCGTCCGCACATCGTCGTCGTTGACCCGTTACTCCACTCACCCCTTATATGGCGCGATGTCAGACCGATCCTACCCCGACCGGCCATTCCTGGCGGTCAGCGCCGCCATCATCCGCGACGGCCGCGTATTGATCGTACGCCGCGCCAACCCGCCCGCCCATGGCCTCTACACGCTTCCCGGCGGGGTCGTCGAGGTCGGCGAAACTCTAGCCGAGGCGCTGGTGCGCGAAGTCGCCGAGGAAACCAGCCTGGTGGTGGAACCCCTCGCGCTCGCCGGCCATCGCGAGGCGATCGATCGCGACGGCGACGGTCGGGCGCAGCGCCATTTCGTCATTCTCGCCTTCGCGGCGCGCTGGGTCTCCGGCGAGCCAAAACTCAACGCCGAATTGCACGATGCGCAATGGCTGCGGCCGGCGGAGTTGGCGGGCCTGCAGACGACCGAGGGCCTGGCCGAGATTGTCGAAGCCGCGTTCGCGCGCATGGAAAACACCGGCTGACGGTCGTGGCTCAGCTTGAAAATTGCAGTGGCCTAATTTCCTAGCCAGGTCGAGTTAACGTGGACCGTGTTGCCGATCACGTCGGCGGGGCACTTCTCGCGCTTGCGGCCTCTAGGCATTCTTCGATCTCATTCGCCAGCGCCAGGCGGCTATGCCAGCCCATATAGCCTCAATGATTCCGAAGGGCCACGCGCCTTGCAGAAAACCATAGACTGACCCCAGGGCACACGCTCCGGCGAAGGCTAAAATATACCACGGGCTGCGATCTTCCAGCGCGTAGAAGACCAGCATGGCCGTCACGGCCAACAGTCCGAAGATCGTAAGGGCGTCCATCAGGCAACGATATAGCGGAACGGTTGCCATCAAGGGCGTTGAAATTCAAACTGAGTCACTACCCCGCTGACACGCGCCTTGCGATCCGCATTCGGGCGACGCATATCTAATTCCAATTCGGACCCCTTCATGCCGCACCGCCTGTTCCCAACCGCCGCCGTCCTGTTGACGCTGATCAGCGCGCCGGCGCAGCCGCAAGGCGCCGGATCGGCGCTCGACGACAGCCTGTCGCGAATGTCGGAAATTCTCGGCGCCTTGCATTACCTGCGCGGCCTGTGCGAAGCCTCGGAAGGCAGCCGCTGGCGCAACGAAATGCAGAACCTGATCGAGGCCGAAGGCACCACGCCCGAGCGCAAGACGCGCATGGTGGCGAACTTCAATCGCGGATTTCAGGGCTTTCAGCAGACCTATCGGACCTGCACGCCGGCGGCCGACCTTGCGATCCGCCGCTATCTCGCGGAAGGCGCCAAGCTGTCGCGCGAGATCACCGCGCGCTACAGCAATTGACGCCAGGGCGCGACCCCCAATAAATACGGACTTTTCCGCCTGCGCGAAGCCCGCTTCGGCGGGCGAAGCGAGGTCGCCGAAGATCACGCCCACAGCCAAAACACCCGCGGCCGGCGTTAACCTTCCCTAAAAGTCGCCGACGGCCGGGCAATGCCGCCATGCTAACAATGTGGGCGGTCATTCCGGCGCCGGGGGCGCGCCTTTCAAACGAGAATTCTTCAATGGTGACGCTGTCCTTGCCGGCTCGCGAGCAATTGTCCGATGCCGAGCAGAAACAGGCCGCACTCGGCCATGTTCATGAGGCCTGGGCGGAATCCCGCCACGACGGCATCGACGGCGATTGCATGGCGCAGGCCTGCCTGTTCTCCGCCTTGAGCGAACTTGTCGGCACCTATGGCGAAGACGCCACCGCACGTTTCACCGACGGCCTCGGCGTGCGCATCAAGAACGGCGAATTTTCCATCGAGCTGCCGCGGCAGTAGCCATGGCGCCTGCACCGCCGCAGCGTTAATTTTCCCTCGGCAGCGCCTCCAGAAACCGCACCGCCGCGCCCTGCGCGGGCGCCAGCAACTCGCCCTGCCACATCACGCGGCGGCCGCGCAGCACGGTGCCGACCGGCCAGCCGGTCACGGTCTTGCCGTTGAACGGCGTCCAGCCGGCGCGCGAGGCGATC
>JBGPOB010000406.1:0-2836 GCA_041487815.1 Xanthobacteraceae bacterium
AAGCTCGGCAACCTCGAAGTCCTTCCACCTTTCGGATACAAAGTGGCGTGCTTTCCCGTGAAAATTCACGCCGCATCCGCAGGATGGACTCGTGCCGTAGCTATTTTTAACGATTGAACCCGTCCGCCGTTCGAAAGAGGATTGAGCAATGACCGTACCGATTGGCGTCTTCGATCACATGGACCGCGGCGCGGCGCCGCTGCGCGATTTTTACGAACAACGGCTCAGGTTGATCGAAGCCTACGACAAGGCCGGGTTCTATTGCTACCACGTGGCCGAACATCACTCGACGCCGCTCGGCATGTCGCCATCGCCGAGCGTGTTTCTCTCGGCGGTCGCGCAGCGCACGAAGCAACTTCGCTTCGGGCCGCTGGTCTATACGCTCGCGCTTTATCATCCGATCCGCCTGACCGAAGAAATCTGCATGCTCGACAACTTGAGCAACGGGCGCCTCCAGCTTGGCGTCGGCAAGGGCATTTCCCCCATCGAAATCGGCTACTACGGCGTCAACCCAGAAAACGCCGGCAATATTTTCTTTGAGTCCTTCGAGATCATCATGCAAGGGCTGGCGAAGCGAACGGTCGATTTCGAGGGCCAGTTCTACACTTTCAAGGGCACGCCAATCGAAGTCGAGCCGTTGCAAAAGCCGCATCCGCCATTGTGGTATGGCGTCAATGCGCCTGATAGTGCGGAACGGCCCGCCAAACTCGGCATGAACATCGTGACCAATGTGCCGTCGCCGGCGGTGCGCAAGGTGATCGAACGCTATTGGGCGCATTACAAGGCACCGAGTCCCGCGGCGCCGCCGCCGCTGCTCGGCACCAACAAGTATCTCGTCCTTGCCGACACTGACGAAGCTGCGCTCACGATTGCGCGCCGCGCCTATCGTTGCTGGTATGCGAGCTTCATGGCGTTGTGGAACAAGCATGGCGTCGCGCCGGTTGGCGTTTCCTACCCGCCCGAATGGGACGGTCAGGTTGAGCAGGGCCGCGCCATCGCCGGCACGCCGCAACGCGTGCTCGAAAAGTTACAGCAGGAGCTCGACATTGCCGGCGCAAACTACCTGGTCTGCCGCTTTGCCTTCGGCGATCTGTCGCTTTCTGAATCATTGCGGTCAGTCGAGCTGTTCGCGGAGCGCGTGATGCCCAGGCTCAAGGTCAACGAACCGCAGCCGGCGAAGTAACCGGCGCGCGAAAGATGAACCGTCGTTGCTAGAACTCCCACCCAATCAGTCGATCGAGTGAAATCTCGCCGCCGCCGCGAACCAGGAAATACAATGACCCGACCGCCCACATCAGCGGGTATTCCACGCCCAGCTTGTTCCAGAACCAGCCGGACCTTGCGTGGTCGACCACCGACATGGCGAGGAGAATGACGATCGGGATCGATACCAGGCGCGTAAACAATCCAAGCGCCAGCATTGGTCCGCCGACTAATTCCGTGGCGATGATGATCGGCGCCCACAATCTGCCCGGCCGATAGCCATTGGCATCGAGCGCGTCGGCAAGCATCTTCATCGAATTTACGGGCATGCCGGTTTCGGGAAACATCCCGCAGCAAACCCGCAAGCCATGTGGAATGAGGCAAAGCGCGATCGTCACGCGCATGAGCGCTTCAACCCATGGGCCGAGCGCCATATAGGTGGCGACAAGCTGCGGAAATACAAAAGCCGTCGTCATATCAATCGTCGCTCGATGCGCCGGCGCACCGCCTCGCTTCACGCGCCCCAAATTGCGTGCGCCAGCTCAACCACGCGGGCCAATTTGCGTCGTTCATCTTCGATGCTCAAGGGGTTCCCGCCGACGCTTGACGCAAATCCGCACTGCGGGCTGACACCGACCTGATCGAGCGAGACACAGCGTCCGGCTTCCTCGACCCTGCGCCTGAGATCGTCGAGCGGTTCAAGTTGCGCAACCTTGCTGCTGATAAGGCCGAGGACAACGTTTTTCGTACGCGGCAGATGACGCAACGGCTCAAACCCTCCGGCGCGCGCCGTGTCGAACTCGAGGAAAAACGCATCGACCGCGGCATCGTTGAACAGTCGCTCCGAGATCGCATCGTATCCGCCCTCGGCCATCCATTGCCCTTTGTAGTTTCCTTTGCACAAGTGCAGCGCGATCGTCATTCCGGCGGGTCGGCCATCGACAATCCGGTTGATGGCGTCAATGTAAGTGCCAAGCAGTTGCTCGGGATCGGCGCCCGCTGCCTTCACGGCGTCGCGAATTTTGGGATCGCACAGCATGGCGATCGGCACTTCATCGAGCTGTACAGAGCGACAGCCAAGCGCGGCGAGGGCTTGCAGTTCCTCGCGATAAACTGTGATCAGGTCGGACCAGAATTGTTGCCTGTCCGGATAGACGCTCGAATCGACGGCACGATCGAGCCGGAAAAAATGCACCAGGCTCGGCGCCGGCATCGTCACCTTCGGTGTTTCGCGGGTCATGCCGCGTAAGAAACCGAATTCATGGGTCGTAATGCCGCGCGTGCGCTTCAAGCGGTGTTCGACGTAGGCGGTCTGGAACGCCGCGTTGCCGCCCGTTGCGTCGTGAAAGGAAAATATCGAATCTCTGGTGGTCAGCCCGTCGACGGCCTGCACGAAGCCGAAGAACCACGATCCGCGGCGGAATTCGCCGTCGGTGATCGACCGAAGCCCGACGTCCTCCTGCAGCTTGACCGCATCGCGAATGCAACGATTCTGAATTTCCATGAACTTTGCATCGTCGATCTTGCCGAAATGAAATTCACGAAACGCGTCCTTCAACTCCTGCGGCCGCAGCAGGCTTCCAACGTGATCGGCTCGAAACATTGGCGCCATGTCCGGTTAACCGCGCTTGTC
>JBGPOB010000407.1:0-2823 GCA_041487815.1 Xanthobacteraceae bacterium
CCGAGTACGCCCGTAACCTTGGTGTCCCTCGAAAAATGCGAGGGAGCAGTGCGCCGGGAGGCGCTACCAATCAGTCCGCACCTCGCGCAAACAAGTGTACGCAGTTTGCGCCACTCGTAAACGCTCGGCGCGCGCGCCTCATAACGCGAGACGCGACGCCTCACGGCGCACCGCTGCGGCGATTTCGCGCCTCGGGGCCGTGCTTCCGGGCCCGGACGGGCGGCAGCTTTCGCCGCCGTTTGTCCGGTCCGCGTCCAGCCATTGAAGGCAGCCCCACGTAGTTGGAGCGGACGGCGACCCGAGGCGTCCCGGACGTATGCTTGCGAAGCACACGCGCGGGCGCCGCACCCCGCTCCGCCAAATAAACGCCTCTAGCTGGCGCCCTCGGTGAGCAAGGCGGGATGTGTTTATATTCCTATAGGAATAAAGTCAAGGGGCCGGCAGCGAATGCGCCATTCTCATGCGCCATTGTCATTTGTGCCTATGGGCTGATCGGCAACCTGCGTCTGCGTACGCGATCCCGGTCCACCACGATAATGCTTTGCGCGAGATCGTCCGCCGTCAGTGCCTGCAAAATCTCACCCATACGTGCGATGACATCGGCATCGCTCCAGTTACCGTCGCGGAACAGAATCAGGCTTGGATCGGTCGTTTGCGCAAGCGCGAGCAGGCGCGGATAGTCGAGATCGGCGGTGACGATTGTCCGGCCCTCCTGCTTCGCGCGCGCCATCAAATCAATATCGCGCGTGCGGATGAGACCCAATTCGGCGGCATGGACGGCATCGTGCCCCTGGCCCCTGAGCCATGCCGCCAGCATCGGCGACAGCGGCATATCCACCAGGAACTTCACGGCTCAGCTTGCCGGCGCAAGCTCTACCGTCTCGTCCTCGGCCAAGAAGGCCGCGTAGCGCAGCGCCTCGTCGATGTCGCCGGGTTCGAGATAGGGATAGGCCTTGAGAATCTGTTCGCGGGTTTCGCCCGCGGCCAAGAGCCCCAGCAGCCGCGCCACCGGGAACCGCAGTCCCCGGATGCAAGGCTTGCCGGTGCACACAGCCGGATCGATGGTGATGCGTGTAAAGTTCATTACAATATCATACACCCAGAAGCAGCGGCCCGCGAGCCCGCCATCAGCAAGCGTAGCCCGGATTGAGCGGAGCGAAATCCGGGACCGGAATTTCTGCGATGCTGCATTTTGCAAGTATCGCGCGTCGTCAGATATAATGCCTTTCATGGGTCGGATCGAGGCGATTGCGAAATTGCAGAACCATGCCCAGGCCATCAAGGCCATGGGGGCAACGTCGCTTTATGTGTTCGGCTCAACCGTGCGCGACGAGACCAAGCCGGCAAGCGATCTCGACCTGTTCATCGATTACGATCTGCACAGCCGGTTCAACGCGTTCGACCTCGTTGGCATCAAGCAATATCTCGAAGATCAGTTGCAAATGCCGGTCGACGTGACGACACGCGACGGACTGCATCCGATGCTAAGGACGGAAATCGAGAAAACCGCCGTGCGGGTTTTTTGATGGCCCGCGAGGTCGCGCACGTCATTCACGACATTCTGGAAGCAATTGAGCGTGTGGAAGAGATCACGCGAGGTCGGTCGTTGGACGAATTCGAGGCAAGCTGGCAACTGCGCTGGCTGGTGCAACGGGCGATCGAGATCATTTCCGAGGCGAGCCGCGCAATTCCCGATGATCTGGCAAACACGAGACCCGAAATCCCTTGGCGAAAGGTGCGCGCATCGGAAACGTGTTGCGCCACGACTACGAAGGACTGTCAGACCGCCTGATATGGAACGTTGTCGTCGATGAGCTGCCGCCTCTGAAGGTGGCGATTCAGGCCATCGCCAAAATGCAGGATGGTTGACGCCCGCAGCCGCGCGCGGCGAAATCCACCCCACAAGAGTCCTTACAACCACTTCCGCCACTTGAAGAAATAATACGGCAGCACGGCCGCGAGCAGCATCAGCCCAATCGCCATCGGATAGGCGAATTCCCAGTCGAGCTCCGGCATGTGCTTGAAATTCATGCCGTAGATCGAGGCGATCAGCGTCGGCGGCATCAACACCACCGCGGCGACCGAGAAAATCTTGATGATGTTGTTCTGCTCGATCTGCACCACGCCGAGCATGGCGTCGAGCAGGAAGGTGATCTTGTTGGCGAGATAGGTGGCGTGATCCGACAGCGACAGCACGTCGCGCTGCATCGCCTGCAATTGCAGGCGCACGTCCTTGCTCCAGCGCATGCCCTCGGCCTCGTTGGCCAGGAACAACAACAGCCGCCCGATCGACACCAGGCTCTCGCGCACCTTGGAGGTCAGGTCGCCCTTGCCGCCGATCGCCTTGAGGATGTCCTTGTATGACAGCGAGCGGTCATCCGGGCCGTTCTCCGGCTCGAAGATGTCGTGCGACACCCGGTCGACCTCCATGCCGATCCGTTCCAAAATATCGGCGGCGCGGTCGATCACGGCGTCGAGCAGATCGAGCATCACGGCTTCGCCGTTGACGGTGGACGGACAACTGCGGCCGAGCTTGTTGCTGACGATCATGAACGGGCGCGGTTCGTCGTAGCGCACGGTGACGAGGCGATGCCCGGAGAGAATGAAGGTGACGGCCGTGGTCTTGGGCGTGGCAGTTTCGGAATTGCACATCAGCGTCGCGGTCATGAACCGCGCGTGATGCTCGACATAAAGCCGGCTGGAAACTTCGATCTCCTGCATCTCCTCGCGCGTCGGGACCCCGACGCCGAGCAGCTTCTCGACCACCTTGTCTTCCCCGGGCGCGGGGTTGACGAGATCGAGCCAGACTGCGCTCTCGGGCAC
>JBGPOB010000408.1:0-2811 GCA_041487815.1 Xanthobacteraceae bacterium
CGGCCAGATGCGCGCGATTCGCCCGTCCGGCCCGATCAGCACGGTCGAGCGCAGGATGCCCATGAACTTTCGCCCGTACATCGAGCGTTCGCCCCAGGCGCCATAGGCCTTGATCATGGCCCTGGTTTCGTCGGAGGCCAGCGGCACCTTTAGCCCATGCTTGTCCCTGAACTTGTCCTGCGCCGCGATCGGATCGGCGGATACCCCCAAAATCGCGGTATTTGCGCGGGTGAATGCCGGCCGCAGTTGCGAAAAAGCGATCGATTCCTTGGTGCAACCCGGGGTGTCGGCCTTTGGATAGAAGAATATCACCAGCTTCTTGCCCTTGAAGTCCGCGAGCGAGACAGTCCCTTTGGAGTCGGTCGGCAGCGTGAAGTCCGGGGCCTTGGCGCCGGCGCCGAGATTTGCTGGCATATGCCTTCCTTTCGTCGCTTTCGCCCGGCCAATGTTGTCGTGCATTACTGTATCCTCAAGTCTGTCAGGCGAGGAGGGGCGATGGGCCTTTGCCTGCAAATTCGATTCGAGAGGAAACGCACCGAACCATAGGACCAGGTGCCGGCGGATTGGCGTAGAGGGGACGCCCGATCGCGAATGACGGTCAACGAAACCAGCCCGAAACTTGCGGCTCTGCGCGGGCTTGAAGCAAGCCTTGACGCGCATCGACGCTTGCGTGCCGAGCATGCCCCGGAGTCCGAACAGCCGCGCGCGGCGCGTTCGCTGCGCTTCGGCGCTTATGTGCGCACGCTGTGGTGGCTGAAGATGTTGTTGCCGCACCTGCGCCGGGCAGCGTTGGTCATCGCCGGTGCCATGGCGGTGTGCGCGCTCGGTCTCGGATTACTGTGGTGGCGGCTTGCGTCCGGCCCGATCGCACTCGATCTGGCAACACCCTGGATCACGGCCGCAATCGAACAGAACTTCGGCACGCGCCACCGGGTCGAGGTCGGCGGTACGGTCCTCGAACGCGACGAGCAAGGCCGCACCGCGGTTCGCATCCGCGACATCGTCGTGCGCGAACCGGACGGCAGAATTGTCGCGAGTGCGCCGCGCGCCGAGGTCGGGCTGTCGCATGCGAGTTTGCTGAGCGGTCAGCCGCGGGCGGAAAGTCTCAGCCTGGTCGGCGCCGAAATCTCGGTACGCATCGACACCGACGGACAATTCATGTTGCTCGCGGCCAACCCGACGGCCGGCGCGGCGGCGCAAACGGAGAAGGCCCAGCCGTCGAGCAGTTCGTCCGCCATCGAGCAGCCGGTATCGAAGACCTTTTTGCGCGAGGCGCCGAAAAATTTTGCCGCGCTGCTGGCGTGGATCGACGGTTTGCGCGCGCTTGGACTCGACGGCTACGACCTCAATACGATTGGGCTTAAGAACGGCAGGGTCATCGTCGACGATCAGCGCACCGGACAACGCTCCGTATTCGAGAACATCAGCCTCAGTCTCACGCGGCCGCACGCCGGCGAGGTCGTGTTCAGCATCGGTTCGGAGCAGCACGAGCGGCCGTGGCTGTTGCTGGCCGGCGTCAAGGCGCTCGATAGTGGACGCCGCGCGGTCAGCATCGAGGCGCGCCAGATCGCGCTTCGCGACGTGTTGCTGGCCATGCGCATTGGCGATCGCCAATTTGATGCTGACATTCCGTTCTCGGCGACGGTGCGCGCCGAGATTGAGCAGGACGGCACGCCGGTGATGGCTGGCGGCCGCATGGTGATTGGACCTGGAATCATCGGTGAAGCGAGCGGTCCGGACGTCCGGTTGGCAATCGATCGCGCCGAGGTCACGCTTGAATGGGATGGCGCGCGGCGCATGCTGTCGCTGCCATTCCAGGTGATTTCCGGCGGGAACCGGTTCACGCTGATCGCGCGAGCCGAAGCGCCGCGCGAGGCCGGCCTTCCGTGGCTGCTGGGCCTGTCAGGCGGCACCGTCATGATCGCGCCCGCCGACGCCGAGGGAAAGCCGCTGCTCCTCAACCGCATTGCCATGCGCGGGCGGTTCGATCCGGCGAGTCAGCGCATCGAATTCGATCAAGGCGACGTGTCCGGCCAGGGTGTCGGCCTCGCGGTAACGGGTCATCTCGATTTCGCGGGCGATGCGCCGCGGCTTGCGGTCGGGATTGCCGGTAAGGCGATGTCAGTCGCGGCGTTCAAGCAGATGTGGCCGGTACTCATCAATCCGCCGGTGCGCGCGTGGGTTCTCAGGCATCTTGAGGCCGGATTGATCGAGCGCGTCGAGATCGCAACCAACGCGCCGCTTCCAACGCTGCAGCCGGGTGGGCCGCCTGTCCCCGAGGACGGCCTGTCGATTGAAATCGTCGCCAGCGGTGCGGTCGTCACGCCGATCGAGGGCCTGCCTTCGATCCGCGATGCGGATTTCGTAACCCGCATCAGCGGACGCAGGGCAACGATCGCAGTGGGGCGGGGGACGGTCGATCTGCCCTCCGGCCGCAAACTGACAATCACCGACGGTCTGTTCGAAGTCCCCGATACGTGGGTGCCAAAGCCGCCCGCGACGGCGCGCCTGCGCATCGACGGACCGGTGCCGGCCGCGGCGGAACTGCTGGCGATGGATCGCTTGCGCGATTTTTCGGGCGCGCCGCTTGATCCCACGGGCAGCCGCGGCGCCGTGTCAGCGCAGGTCGGGCTCGCGTTGAAGCTCGATCCCGACGCGCCGCCTGGGTCCACGACCTACAATGTCACGACCGACGTCACCAATTTCGCGGTCGACCGGTTCGTCATGTCGCAGAAAGTCGAGGCGCAGACGCTGCGCATCGTCGCCAACAATCAGGGCTATCAGATCAAGGGCGACATACGCATCGCCGGC
>JBGPOB010000409.1:0-2804 GCA_041487815.1 Xanthobacteraceae bacterium
AAATTCCATGGCGGTACGCTATCGCTGCTCGACGCGCCGCACAACGGGCCAACCGATGCCGGATTTGCCGCTCATTTTTGACCGAAAGCAGTTGCACCTGCGCGCGCGCCGTGCCCGCGCGCTCGGGGCCGCGACCTTCTTGATCGACCGGGTCGCCGACGATCTGGTCGAGCGCCTTGGCACGGTGGTGCGCGCCTTTGATGTCGCGGTTGATCTCGGAACGCCAACCGATGCGCTGCGGCGGCGCCTTGCCGACCATCGCGCGATCGGCAGGCTTGCCGCAACCGCAGCGACGTTCGGGGGCAGCGGCGCGCATTCCCTGCCGACGCTGGTTGCCGATGAAGAGGCGTTGCCGTTTGGCACGGCGACCCTCGATCTGGTGGTTTCCGCGCTGGCGCTGCAATCGGTCAACGATCTGCCCGGCACGCTGATCCAGATCCGGCGCGCGCTCAAGCCGGACGGGCTGTTTCTGTGCGCCTTGCTGGGCGGCGACACGCTGATAGAATTGCGCGACAGCTTTGTCGCCGCGGAAACCGAGATGGAGGGCGGCGTCTCGCCGCGCGTTGCGCCGTTCGTGGACGTGCGTGAAGCCGGCGCGCTGTTGCAGCGCGCACAATTTGCCCTGCCGGTGACGGATATTGACCGGGTGACCGTGCGTTACGCCACGCCGTTCGCGCTGATGGCGGATTTGCGCCGGATGGGCGCAACCGGCGTGCTCAGCGAACGTCGCCGCACGCCGCTTCGACGCGCCACGCTCACGCGGATGGTCGAATGCTACATGCGCGACTTTTCCGATCCTGACGGCCGTGTGCGGGCGACCTTCGACGTCCTATGGCTGTCCGGCTGGGCCCCGCACGCGAGCCAGCAGCAGCCGCTGCGACCAGGCACCGCGCGCACGCGCCTTGCCGACGCGCTCGGTACCGCGGAGCTGTCGGCGGGCGACAAGGTGGAAAGATAGATAGGGTCAAAAATTATGGCCGATCGCGCCACGCCGCAACGCCGCTCCGAATTCATCGCGTTTCGCGCGATCTCGACGCGTTGGATGGACAACGACGTTTACGGTCACGTCAACAACGTCCAGTACTATTCGTTCTTCGACACGGTGGTGAACGGATATCTGATCGATGCGGGGGCGCTCGATCCGACAAGAAGCGCCGTCGTCGGACTGGTCGTCGAGACGCAGTGCAGATACTTTGCGCCGCTGAGCTTTCCCCAGACGATTGACGCGGGCCTGCGCGTCGCCCGGCTTGGCAACAGCTCCGTGCGCTACGAAATTGCGCTGTTCGCCCATGGCTCCGATCTGGCCGCCGCGCAGGGCCATTTCGTCCACGTCTATGTCGATCGCGCGACGCGACATCCGGTTGCGCTGCCGGCGGCGCTCCGGCAGGCGCTCACACCGTTATTGGTGCCGTGATTGTTATGGTGCCAGCAGTTACCGCAGTTACCGCGCCGGTGGTTGCGCGTTCTCGACGACGACCTTGAGTTCGCCTTTGAGCCCAAGCGCGAACAGGACTTCCGCCATGATGAACATCGGGCCGACGAAGGCCTGAAAGAGATTATCGACCAGCGCCGGCCTGCGGCCTTCCCAAACATGGCCGACGAGCTGAAGCACCCAGCCACCGACAAAAAAGACCGCGAACACGACCCACGCCGTGGTCGCGCCGTAGGTGCGGGCGATCCATTCGGCGATCACGAGGAATGGCAGCATGATAACGATCATGGCAACACCGATCGTTGCGTCGAGCGCGATCCAGCCTGCCACCGCGATCGCCGCAACCAGCGTAGCCCAGGAGATGCCGGCCGCATCGATCCTCGCCAGCGCCAGCGGCACCAGCAGCGAAAAGACAATGGCGGGAATGCCGACAAAATGCGTTGCGCGATTGCGCGGGTTGCGATGATAGCTGGCGTAGACGGCGAGTTGTCGCGCGAAGAAGCTGTTGGTCATGCTGCGATCCCCATGGCCGGAAGGCGGCCGCAAGGCGGCCGGCGTGGGAGGCATCATACCGCAGCGGCCGAAGGCGCGCACGCGATCCGCAATTGATCGCCGGGCAAAATCCGTCGAATTGATCAGAGGCTCCTGAAAGGCACCTAAAGCGCCGCAAACCCGTTTATTATCGTAGTGAAGAGCGTGGCGAGCTGGGTACCAATCGTCCTCACCGCCGCCACGATGACAATGGAGATTCCCATGGCGATCAGGCTGTATTCGATCGCCGTCGCGCCGCGCCGGTCGTCGACAAGGTCGCGGACGCTACGCAGATATGGAACGCTTCGTGACAAGATCCTGTTCATGTCCGCCTCGTTTCTGTGCGCTCGCGCGATCGGCACACGTGAAGTTCCGTTGTTCGTCCGACCCGCCTTCGCCCGCCGAAACGGACTTCGCGCAAGCGGGTCGCACGCTGAAATACCGAATTGGCGCATGATCGGGTCGGCGCTACCATTTCCGCTTAGCCGGATCATGTGCCGCGAGATACCTCAAGCAACGTCGTCAGATGCGCGATCAGCGGCTCGTCCGCCGGCGGCATCGGATAATTTCGCAGCCGGTTCGGTTTTACCCAAGCCAGCGCTTGGCCTTCCATCGCAGTCACCGTTCCGCTCCAGCGTCTACAAACGAATAACGGCATCAGCAGATGAAAGTCGGGATAAGCATGGCTCGCGAAAGTGAGCGGTGCGAGACAGGCTTCCTCGATGACGATTCCCAGTTCCTCCTTCAGTTCGCGTATCAGCGTTTCTTCCGGTCGCTCCCCGGCTTCGACCTTGCCGCCGGGAAATTCCCAAAGTCCCGCCATCGGGCGGCCCTTCGGGCG
>JBGPOB010000410.1:0-2802 GCA_041487815.1 Xanthobacteraceae bacterium
CCCCCAATCCTTGAGTGCGTCGGCCGCCGGCCGTCGGCGACCTTCAATGTCGGCGAACACTTCTATTGCCGCGGATATGCGGGCGGAAGGCGTCATCAGGCGCCAAACAGAATGCGCAGGGAGAAGATAATCCACATCGCAAGCAGCACGACGGCACCGGCCAAGAACACGCTGAACCGCCAGTTGATTTCATTCGACGTTGTATGAATGGCCGCATGCACGTAGCGCGAGGCAACGAAGCTCCAGCTCATGATCACGAACAGCCAATCGGCTTTTTGCAACGTGGCCGCGAGAATCACCAGTAGGTAGAACAGGACAGGCACCTGGAACTGGTTATTGAAGCAATTAGCGGCTTGGGTGGGCCCCGGTGGCCAATTGCTTTGACCGAGCGCGATGTCGCGCACGCGCGTTTCTCCGCGCCGAACAGCGCGCAGGCGCCAATAACCCATCAAAAGCAACAGAACGAAGGTGAGCGCGACCTGCGCAAATACCGGAGCAAGAATGACTTCAATCGACATCTGTCGTTCGCGTCTTCAAAATTTGCCAAGGCGATCGGCAGTCTTGCGGGTCTGAGCCACGATTGCTATGCCGGCGACGGCCAGTCGAATTGAAGGACAGCACTTTTTACCGTTTTGAGACGTCCCGCCGCCGGACCAAGGACAGCAACAGCAAAGGGAGATAGTGTGCCGATCCGGCAAACGCAGGGCGTCGGGCATTTCGACGCCGCGGTCAAGCATTTTGAGACTGCTGGGCGAATATTTGAGTTCCAAAGAGTGCTGCAATGAAAAGATTTCTTCCGGTGCTATGCGGCCTCCTCGGCGCGGCCTTGGGCTGGCTGGTGGGCGGGCGTCTGGCACCGCTGATCGACGAATCCATCGCGATCCTGAATATTGCGGGAATTCGCGGCATGCCCGCATGGGGCGGGGCGGCGGAACTTGGTGCGGGACTGGGCCTCCTCATTGGTGTCTGGGCCGCACTGCGATTCATCGCGGGTCATCGCAGCTTCGGCGCGATCGCGTGGCGAGGGCTGTTCGCGGTTGTCGCTGCCGGGGTCGTTTCCTACGGCGCACTCAAGCTCGGCGCGGCGGCCTTCAGCGAACTGGGCCTCAACGCGACGGTGCCAACGGTAGAATTTGAGATCCGGTTGCCGGTAGCGACAAGCCTGCCCGCAAGCCACAATGATATCCAGGTCGAGCTGCATACCGATAAGAACCAGATCATCGCGACGCTGCGCGACATCACGACAATCGATGGACGAGCGGTGATGCTCGGTACGGCGCCGCTGGTGTTCCGGACCACGCAGCGCACCGTCATTCTGTCGCTGCCAGGCGAAACCGTCCGGATCTTCCGGTTGCTGCTGCAAGCGTCGCCCGCGCCAACCGCCGAATTCGGGCCGTGGCAGCAGGTCGACTATCTCGACCAACAGGGCCAGCAGGCGCGTCGCACCGACGTGACAGAGGATTATTCCATCCGCTATCGCGTACGCTGAAACCCATTCAGCGGGCGACGCGGACCAGCGTTTTGCCGAAATTCTCGCCGCGCAAAAGGCCGATCAGGCCGCGCGGTGCGTTCTCAAGTCCCTCGATGACGAATTCGCGATACTTGATCCGCCCTTCCCCGACCCAGCCCGCCATGTCGCGCATGAACTCCGCGTGCCGCGAGAAAAAGTCGCTGACAATAAATCCACGCAAGGTGATGCGCTTGCTGAGCACCCCGCGCATGAGCACCGGCACCCAGTTGGTTCCGGATGCCGCCGCGGTGGCGTTATATTGCGAGATCACGCCGCACAGCGGCACGCGCGCATAGTTGTTGAGCAACGGGAACACGGCTTCGAAAACCTTGCCGCCGACATTCTCAAAATAAACGTCGATGCCGCTTGGACACGCCTCCTTCAGGCGCTCTGGAAAATCCGGTGCGTGGTGATCGATGCAGCCGTCGAACCCGAGTTCGTTCTTGACGTACTGGCACTTCTGCTCGCCGCCGGCGATGCCCACCGCGCGCGCACCCTTGATTTTCGCGATCTGCCCAACCACCGAACCAACCGCGCCCGAGGCCGCGGCGACCACCAGCGTTTCTTTCGGCTGCGGCTTGCCGATTTCGGCGAGCCCGAAATACGCCGTCATGCCCGGCATGCCGAGGACACCAAGCGCGTACGACGGCGGCGCGGCTTTGGGATCGAGCTTGCGCAGACCCTTGCCGTTCGAAACGGCATGCGTCTGCCAGCCGGTGTGGCCGAGCACGATATCGCCAGGCTTGTAGCCGTCGTTATTCGAAGCGACGACTTCGCTAACGGCGCCGCCTTCCATCACCTGGCCGATCGCGACCGGCGCGGCGTAACTCGGCGCATCGCTCATGCGCCCGCGCATATAGGGATCGAGCGACAGCCACAGCGTGCGTAACAGGAGTTCGCCCGGCGTGGGCGCCGGAACGGCGAATTCCTCCTGCCGGAAATTTTCCGGCTTGGGCTCACCGACGGGGCGCGAGGCAAGCACGATGCGGCGGGCATTGGCGGTCATGACCTGTCCCTACTAACGCGATGCGACGGCGTTACACCGGCCCCGGATAATTCGGGCTCTCGTGTGTGATCGCGACATCGTGGACATGGCTCTCGCGCAGGCCGGCGCCGGAAATGCGCACGAACCGCGCCTTCTCGTGCATTTCGGCAATCGTGCTGGCGCCGACGTAGCCCATGGCTGCACGCAGGCCGCCGACAAGCTGATGCAGCACGGCGGCGGCGGGACCCTTGTAGGGCACCTGACCTTCGATGCCTTCCGGCACGAGCTTGAGCGTGTCCTTGATGTC
>JBGPOB010000411.1:0-2793 GCA_041487815.1 Xanthobacteraceae bacterium
ACGCGGATCGGCCGATTTGGCCAATCCTGAGCCGCGAGCGGTGAGATCGCCGAGATCAATCCGAGCAATGCCGCCGCAGCGACGTCTGCCCGCAACAAGAATGACGCGCTCATGACCATCCCCTTGCGTTCCCGCCGTTAAGCTTCGCCGCCTCGCGCGGCCACTGGCAGCCGCCCTCGGCAATCGGGTTGCTGAAACTGACTCAGTGGCGATGCAGTCGCCCCTACGTAGGGGCAAAAGCACAGGCAGCCATGTCAGCGTGCAATGTTTTGGGTGTTCAGGCAACGCAGGAAGTACGGCCGCGTTGCCGCAGCGCAGTACAGGATTCGAATGTCGCGCGGGCTGGTACCATCACCGCGACACGACCCGATGCCCTAGTCCAGCGGCGCGACCGGAACGAGTTCGGTTGCAGTCTTGGCTTTGTCGACCGGGGTGGGAGCTGATCCCGCGCTTGGGTTGTGTGCGGTTTCACCTGGATTAGCCGTGCGCGCGGCGACAGGGGCTGGAATCGATCTTCCTGGCACCTGCGAAGCATCCTTTGGCAGATAGCTTGTTGGTCTCTTGATCGGCGCGGCTGCCGGCATCGTCGTCGCGTTGGTGTCAGCCTTTGCACTCGACTCCTGTGGCTTCGCGCGCGGCACCGGCGTTCGCTTTGCGGCCTGCGGCGGCGCCGCGGCATCGCGGGGATAGCGCGGGGCAGCGGGATAAGCTCCGCCAAGGCCGATGCCCCCCGGCGGCCGGGGATATTCGCCATAGCCGGCGGCAGCGTAGCCAGCGACGGGCGGCACTTCGATGACGCTGACAATCCGGCCGGAGCGCGCATTGACCATCACGCGCAGGGGAATGTCGTCTTGGTCGAACGCTCGGATGACGTAGACGGGGCCGCGCAGCATCGGACGGCTGGCCGGATCAAGCCCGATCGACCGGATGATCGTGAGGACTTCATAGGGCGGCATGATCGCAGGCGGCGCGCGATAGGATTGCGCCTGAACGGACGATAGAGTGCCGAGCATTGCCGCCACAACAACGGTCGAGAAGGTTTTCACGCCAGTTCTCCCTGTTGCGAGCCGCCGCCCCACGGCCGGATGACCGATGTTCACTGGCCGGCGCGGCGATTGAATGGTGGGATTAGGGCAGCGTCGAGACCACTATTTGGCGGCCGCGAGTGCTGCAAAGCGATCGATTTCCTCGGTGGTGGTCGTGAACGACGTTACCATGCGCGCGAGCACGCCGCCCGGCGCAATCTCGACCCCACGGGGAAGATCGAAGCCGCGCCGCGCGTAGTAGCTGGCGCCGGCGGCGGTCAGTCGTGCGTGCACACCTTGCGGAAATACGACGAACACGAGATTGGCCTCGACCGGCCAGATCGGACGAATTCCCGAATTGGAGAGCCGATCGGCCAGTCGCGAGGCCATTGAATTTGCGTGTCGCGCCAGGTCCAGCCACAGGCCGTCGGCAAGAAATGCCTCGAACTGCGCCGCAACAAAGCGGTGCTTGGAAACCAGATGCCCGCCGCGCTTGCGCCGTTCATCCATTCCGGCGGCGCGGCTCTTGTCGAAAAAGATGATCGCTTCCGCCGCCATGGCGCCGCCTTTGGTGGCTCCGAACGAGAGCGCATCGATTCCGGCCTTCCAGCTCGCTTCCGCAGGCGAAATGCCGAGCGCGGCAACTGCGTTGGCGAAGCGCGCGCCGTCCATGTGAACGCTCATGCCATGGGCGTGCGCGATAGCGGAAAGCTGCGAGATTTCCCGCGGTTGATAGATCGTGCCGGCTTCGGTGGCTTGGGTGAGCGAGAGCACGGCGGGCGTCACGTGGTGGGGTCCGCCCCATTCGGCGCCGTCGAGCGCCGCCTGCAGCACCTGCGGGGCAATCTTGCCGTTTGCACCGGCAAGTTCCACGAGTTTCAGCCCGCCGCCGAAAAACTCCGGCGCCCCCGCCTCGCTGGTGGTGATATGCGCCTCGCGATGGCAGAACACGGCGCCCCAAGGCGGCGACAGATGCGCGAGCGCCAAAGCATTGGCTGCGGTGCCCGAGATCACGAGATACGACGCCAGATCGCGGCCGAACAGCGTACACAATCGCTTCACGACGCTGCGAGTCAGGTCGTCGTTGCCGTACGCGAGCATGTGCCCGGCGTTTGCGCGTTGCAGCGCCGTCAGGATCGCCGGGGCAACGCCGGATGCATTGTCGCTTGCGAAATTCATGGGCGTGCTCGTGGTCCGGGGGCGCCGGCAGCAATATCATTGCGCGGCGTCGAGGCATGCGGTCAAATGGCATCGCCCGCGAGTGATGAACGCGCAACAAAATGGCGGGAACCCGAAATTTTGGTGTGCTGAGCACTTGTGTCCGTGGCAGAATTTTGGCATGGTCAAGTTAGGACAGTGATGCTGTCCCAGTTGCGGTCAGGCCCGGACGCAGAGATCGTCTTTAGCCTGGCGTCCTGTGATGCGCGGACGTTCGCTGCGTCTTGAAATTGCGGCCTGCTACGCAGCGGGATGAAACTGCGAACGACTGTCGGTCACGACAACGGCATGTTGCGTGCCGCGCGCTTGGCGAGCGCCGCGGATATAACGGATGCGCGAAGCGAAGAAGCGAAGGAGACGAGGTTGTTCTGATCGGGGCGAGGATAGCATGAGCGCGAGACACGATACCGCCGATCCCGGTTTGCCAACTGCACGTGGGCTCTATGATCCTGCGCTCGAAAAGGATTCGTGCGGCGTCGGCTTCATCGCGGACATCAAGGGCCGCAAGTCGCACCAGATCGTCAAGGACGCGTTGGCGATTCTGTGCAAC
>JBGPOB010000412.1:0-2791 GCA_041487815.1 Xanthobacteraceae bacterium
AAGCCGCGCGTGACCGGCAGCGACGTGGTCGCGAGTTTTACAGAACACGTGTTGCGCGTCGCGGCGCACCTGATTGCCCTGGAAGCGCGCACCGGCCGCACCGTAACCCTTGCGCTTGAGCCGGAGCCTTATTGCTTTCTGGAGACGACCGACGAAACGATCGAATACTTCACCAAGCATCTCTATTCCGGCGCAGCGGCGACCGCGCTCGCGAAAATGGCAGGCATACCGATTTCGGAAGCGCATATCGGGTTGCGCCGGCATGTCGGCATCGTGTTCGACATCTGCCATCAGGCGGTCGAATTCGAGAATATCTCCGAATCGCTGCAGAAGCTGGTCGATGCCGGCATTCCGATTTTCAAGCTGCAGGAAGCCGCCGCGCTTCACGTGCCGCAGGTAACGCAAAGCATCGTCGACACGCTCAAGCGCTATTCGAATACGATCTATCTCACCCAGACCATCGAGAAGAGGAATGGCAAGCTGACGCGGTATCTCAATCTCGAAGACGCGTTCGCGGCTTGGGAGAAGGATCAGGGTCCGCGCGAGTGGCGCACCCACTTCCACGTCCCGGTTTTCCTGGACGAGATTGGGCCATTTCGCACGACGCGGTTTGCGATCGAGGATGCCTTGAGATTCCACAAGGCAAATCCGCTGTCTCGTCAGCTCGAGATCGAGACCTATACCTGGGACGTGCTGCCCGACAACTTGAAGACCGGCGACATCGTCGACTATGTGTGCCGCGAGATCGAGTGGGTGCGCGGGCAGTTGAGCTGAAGCGGAGGCAGTAGTGATCGATCGCAAGACGCTTATCGCGACTGCAAGGGATATTCTTAAGCTGGCATCACATTACAAAGGTAAGCCTCATCGAGAAACGACGCTCGACGGCTTAGTCTATGGCGTTCTAAATACAAAATTTGCGGTCACTCGGCAGCACCGCGTGTACTCGTCCGTGACAGGGCGAAAACCGAAGCGAATTGATTTTCGGCAAGGTGGTACAAATCCAGTTGTAATCGAATTTGTCGTGCGCACAGGACATCATCGAAATGAGGCCTACGGCGGACAAAACAAGGATGAGCTTCACAAGCTGGCTCGCCAGTCCAAGGCAAAGGCTCGCTATCTACTCATTCTAGATATAGCTGCCGATCCGATCGCACAGAGCAAACTCAACGACAGCTACACCAAGGTTGCTCACCAAAGGGGGCGCGGCGCTAGGAAGCGGGTACGCGTAGTCTACATTCACTCAGCTGAAGATTATCACTTCCTTTGGCCGGTCAAGGCTTAAGCGTGCCTATCAAATGAGTACAGGAGAGGCGCCATGAAAGTCGGATTCATCGGGCTTGGACGCATGGGCCAGGCCATGGCCCGCCGCTTGCTCGACGCTGGACACCACGTCGCCGTCTATAATCGCACGCCCGACAAGCTCAAGGCGCTCGCGGATGCCGGCGCCAAAGCGGTCGGTTCGATCGCGGAGGCAGCGCGCTACGGCGAAGCCGTCTTCACGATGCTGGCCGACGACGACGCGCTTAAGGATGTGGCCGAGCAGCAGGGCGGGCTGCTGCAATCGCTGCCGAAGCGAGCCATTCATATTTGCGCGGGCACCCATGGTGTTGGGATCATTCGCACGCTCAACGCCGCTCACGCCAAGGCCGGACAGATCATGGTCGCCTCCCCGATGCTGGGGCGGCCCGACGCGGTGGCGACCGGCCAAGCCGGCGTCGTAGTTGGGGGGCCGGCGGAAAGCGTTGCGCGCTGCCGGCCGTTGTTCGACGCGATCGCCCGGCGCGTGTTCGAGGCCGGCGTCGAGCCGGCGGCAGCATCCGCAATCAAGATCGCCAACAACTTCGTTTTGGGTTGCGCCATAGAGGCGATGGGCGAAGGGTTTTCGCTGGTGCGCAAATATGGCGTGGCCCCAAGCGTGTTCTATGAGGTGATGACCGATGGCCTGTTCGCGGCGCCGTCCTACAAGGTCTACGGCAAGATCATTGTCGAGGAGGCGTACGAGAAGGTCGGCCAGATGGCGACCCTTGGACTGAAGGACGCCAATCTGGCACTGGCTGCGGGCGAGGCGGTCGGGGTTCCGTTGCCGAGCGGTAACGTCTGGCGCGACCGTCTGGTCGGCGCCGTCGCCCATGGCGACGGGGGCTGCGACTGGGCGGTCATGGCGCGCGAACAAGCCCGCGCCAGTGGCCTTGCCTAGGCCGACGAAATTTCAGCTGAAAGCGCCTTTGTAGGCCTCCACGAATTGCCGCGTTGTCAAAGGCGCGCGCCCGACAATGTCCCTGATCGGCTGGGTGTTCTCGGTTGAGAACGCGCCCTTCCCCCCCGCCCGCGCGATGGCGATCATGTGATTGACCAGCCATTCCGGCATGTTGCGCCCCTTCATCGCCTGTTCGGCTTGCTCGAGCGTGGCGGCGATGTAAGTGATTTTTTTGCCCAAGACCTCAGAGAAGACATCGGCGAATTCACCGTAATTCGTCCTCAAACCCGTAAACTCGTAGGTCTTGCCGGCGTGGGGAGCCGGATCGAGCAGGATGCGTGCGCCGACGGCCCCGGTGTCGCGAACGTCGATAAATGCTATCGGCAAGTCCTTCGGAAATGGCAGCACGATTTTGCTGTCATTCTTGATCGACTGCGCTTGCGCGAGCGTATTCTGCATGAACAGGCCCGGGCGCAGAATGACCCAGCCGAGGCCGCTTTTCTTCAGGGCTTCCTCGACGACGTGGTGGCCGCGTCCGACCACCGATTCCGCGTCCGCGCCGACGACCGCCCTGCCCCCGGAAACGCGGATCAG
>JBGPOB010000413.1:0-2750 GCA_041487815.1 Xanthobacteraceae bacterium
ACCGGATTCCACTGTTGCTGAATGCGCTTTGGTGGGCTTGGGTCGATGGCTGAAACCGCCGATAATGCGGAAAAGACACTGCGTGTGGGGGTCATCGGCGTTGGCGTCATGGGCTGCAACCATGCGCGCGTGCTGGCCGAAATGCCCGGTGCCGAGCTCGTCGGCATTGCCGACCCGGACGGTAAGCAGGCGGATTTCGTCGGTCGCGTGCTTGGATGCAAGACAGTTCCGGAATTCGAAAAGCTTCTCGATCTGGGGGTCGACGCGGTATCTGTCGCGGCGCCGACGCATCTTCATCGCGACATCGCGCTCGCCTGTATCGCGCGCGGGGTGCACGTTCTCGTCGAAAAGCCGATCGCATCGAATGTCGAGGAAGGCCGCGACATCATAGCCGCCGCCCGCCACGCCGGCGTCACGCTGATGGTGGGGCACGTCGAGCGATTCAACCCTGCGGTCTTTGCGATCAAGGAGGCGTTGCGCGACGAGGACATTTTGTCGATCTCGATCACGCGCGTCGGCCCATTTCCGCCGCGGATGTCGAACGTCGGAGTGGTGATTGATCTTGCGGTCCACGACATTGATCTGATCGGCTGGTTTACCGGCTCACGCATCGTGGAGGTGCAGCCGCAGCTCTCAAGCACGAAAGCGGAGCGCGAAGACATCGCGCTCCTGCAGTTCCGCACCGCCTCCGGCGTGCTGGCGCAAATCAATACCAACTGGCTGACGCCGTTCAAGGCGCGCACGGTTCACGTCGCCACCAAGCGCAAGTACGTGATCGGGGACTTGCTGACGCGACAAGTTACCGAATGCTTTGGCTTTCAACCGGACGGCAGCTACTCAATGCGCCATCTGTCGGTTGGCCATGCCGAGCCTTTGCGCGCGGAATTGTCGGCATTCCTCGCGGCCGTTCGCGGCGGCGTGGATCCGGCCGTGACCGGCGAGGACGGCGTCGCGAGTCTTGAAATTGCGATGCAGTGCCTCAACGGCAAGGCCACTCACGCGACGCCGCGCAAGTCGCCGCGGCGGGTTGTCGGCTAAAGCCGCGGTCACCGGGTCGATGACGCAGGCCGCGCGATGAACAAGCACACCCGCCTCGATGCGGCGCCAATCCCGTTCATCGATCTGGCCGCGCAACGTCGCCGGCTCGGCGCCAGGATTGACCATGCGATCGCGCGCGTCACCGCGCACTGCCAGTTTATTTTGGGGCCGGAAGTGCGCGCTCTCGAGACCGCGCTCGCGGAATTTTGCGGCGTGCGTCACGCGATTTCGTGTGCAAGCGGAACCGATGCGCTGTCGCTGGTGCTGATGGCGCAGGGGATCGGTCCCGGCGACGCCGTCATCTGTCCGAGCTTCACGTTTTGCGCTACGGCGGAAGTTGCCGCGCTGTGCGGGGCAACCCCGGTGTTCGCGGACGTCGCTGCCGATACCTTCAATCTTGACCCTGGTTGCCTCAAGCGTGCGATCGCGACGGCGAGGGCGCGCGGTCTCAAGCCTCGCGCCGTCATTCCGGTCGACCTGTTCGGACTGCCGGCCGACCATGATGCCATTGCTGAAATCGCTCGGCGGGAAAATCTGTTTGTGCTTGACGACGCCGCGCAGGCATTTGGCGCGGTGTACAAGGGCCGCAAGCTTGGATCGCTCGCCGATGCCACCGCCACCAGTTTCTTTCCCGCCAAGCCGCTGGGCTGCTATGGCGACGGTGGAGCCGTCCTTACCGACGACGATGCACTGGCCGAGGCGGTCGTTAGCCTGCGTGTCCACGGCCAGGGCAGCGACAAATACGACAACGTCCGCATCGGCCTGACCGGCCGTCTCGATACGATTCAGGCGGCCGTGTTGATCGAGAAGCTGAAAATTTTTTCGGACGAAATCGAGGCGCGTCAACAGATCGCGCGGCGCTATGGCGACGGTTTGCGGGACCTCGCCATCGTCCCGCGCGTGCCTGAAGGTTATACATCCGTATGGGCGCAGTACACGATCCGCCTCAAGCCGGGCATGCGGGATCGGCTGGCGCAAGCACTACGGTCCGAGGGCATCCCCACCGCGATCTACTACCCCAAGCCATTGCACCGTCAGACGGCCTATCGCTATTTTCCCGTGGCGGAAGGTGGATTGCCGGTGTCGGACAGTCTCGCCGACGAAGTCATCAGCCTGCCGATGCATCCCTATCTCGACGGCGCGACACAGGACCGCATCATCGAAGCGCTCAGACGGGCGCTGCGCGCGTAACCTGCCCGACGGCGTTACACCGGGTGCTTCGTTGAGATGGCCGGAGAACCTCCGGCCATTTGCGTTCTTGTGGTTGACACGGCCAAAGGCGTCGGCACTCCGCGACCAAACGCTGTATGCTGGCGCATGATCTTATTGGGTTGAAACACTTCGCGTATCACCGTCAGCCTTTGAGGGCGGCCTTCGGCCGCCACATCAGGATGACGGGCTTAAAGTTTTCGCACTGGATTCAACGTAAAGCCAACATGATCTCCCGCTTTCTTACCGTCGGCGGCCTGACGCTTCTGTCGCGGATCACGGGCTTTGCGCGCGACATTATGCTGGCGGCGATCCTCGGCGCCGGGCCCGTCGCCGACGCGTTTTTTGTCGCGCTGCGGCTACCCAATCATTTCCGTGCGATCTTCGCCGAGGGTGCCTTCAATGCGGCGTTCGTGCCGGCCTATGCGCGCGTGCGTGGGCAGGGCGGCGAGGCGCCGGCGGCGCTGTTTGCGAGCCGCGTGTTCACGCTGCTGTTCGCCATC
>JBGPOB010000414.1:0-2710 GCA_041487815.1 Xanthobacteraceae bacterium
AAGACCGCGGGCTCTGCCTGATCCCTTCACGGACGGCCGCATTTGCCGCGCATCGATCTCGGATCGGATGCAGGCGGGCGCGGTGCGCTCTGCCAGCTCGGCCGAACGTCGCGGTCGAGGTCCCCGCAACCCTGCGATGCAAGCCGTGAAATTCATTGGCCGCAGGAAGGGCGATCGGCTACGCAGGCAGAGCGTTGCCGCCCAGGGGGCTCGAATGAGATTTGGCGTATTTGACCACATGGATCGGGGCGCGGAACCGCTGGCGACGCAATATGAGCAAAGGCTCAAATTGATCGAAGCCTACGATCGCGCCGGGTTTTTTTGCTACCACCTTGCCGAGCATCATGCGACGCCGCTTGGCATGGCGCCGTCGCCGGCGGTGTTCTTGTCGGCGGTGTCTCAGCGGACGAAGAAAATGCGGCTGGGGCCGCTGGTCTACATTCTTTCACTGCAAAATCCACTGCGGGCCTATGAAGACATTTGCATGCTCGATCAACTGAGCGGTGGGCGGCTCGAGCTCGGCCTCGGGCGTGGCGTTTCACCGATTGAGATCGGCTACTACGGCGTCGATCCCGAAGCCGCGCGGGCGCGCTACCGGGAAGCCGTCGATATCCTGATGCAGGCATTTGCCGGTGATACGCTCACGTTTCACGGCAAGTATTTTCAGGTTGACGACTCGCCGATCGAGATCAAGCCGTTGCAACGGCCGCATCCTCCGCTTTGGCGCGGAATCAGCAGCGCCGACAGCGTCCCGCACGCCGTGCGCGACAAGATCAACATGGTTTGCAACGGCCAATCGACCCAGGTTCGCGCGTTGACCGACCTGTACCGGCGCGAATGGGCTAAAGCCGGAGGAAGCGAAAAAGACATCCCCATTCTTGGCATGAACCGCCACATCGTGGTGGCCGAGACCGAGGCCGACGCGCACAAGGTTGCGAAGCCGGCGTACGAGAGCTGGTTTGCAAGTCTCAATCACCTGTGGGTGCGCAAAAGCGTCGAGATGCCGTTTATCACTTACACGGCCGACTATGACGACGCGATCCGCCGCGGCTTCGTGATGGCTGGCACGCCGCAGATGGTGCGCGACATGATCGATGCGCAGGTGGCCGCCTGCGGCATCAACTACCTGATGTGCCGGCTGGCGTTTGGGAACCTGCCATACGAGTGTTCGATGCGCTCCATTGAATTACTGGTCAGCGAAATCATGCCGCATGTCCGGCAAGCCGCCTGAATATGTCGCCTGAAGTCGGCGATGCCGGCCGCTTGCCAGAGGTGCGGGCGGTCCGTTAGGTATGATCATCTTCAGCGGGAATTTGGCGGGCCGCCAGAACGCGATTTCGGAGGTTGACGATGACTGATCGACGTGGATTTTTGACCGGCGCCGCTGCCGGCGCGCTCTGGCTCGCCGCGCCGGGAGGGGGAGCGTTCGCGCAGCAAGATTATCCAAATCGGCCGATCCGCGCGCTGATCGGATTCCCGGCGGGCAGCGGCGCCGACATCCTCTGCCGCTATTTTACGACCAAGCTCGCCGAGGCGAGCGGGCAGTCCCTCATTGTCGAAAATAAGCCCGGCGCCAACAGCAATATTGCGGCGGGCCTCGTCGCCAAAGCCAAGCCGGACGGCTACACGATGCTGTTCATCGCCAATTCCAACATGGCCGGCAGCCGCTTTCTGTTCAAGGAATTGCCGTTTGATACCGTGACGGACTTTGTGCCTGCCGCCGCGTTTGCGCAGATTGCCTTTGTCGTCGTCGTCGGGGCCAATTCGCCGCTCAAGTCGCTCGCCGAACTGACCGCCTACCTCAAATCGCGCGACAAAAATCGCTACGGCGTGACCAATCAGATGGCGATCATCACCACAGAATATTACCGACAGCGCGCGGGTTTTGAGGCTGTGCAGGTGCAATATCGCACCGCGCCCGAAGCCCTGCCGGACGTCGAAAACGGCACCCTTGAATTCATGATCATGGACGGCACGTTCGCAGCCGGCGCCATCAGGCAGGGCAAAATCCGCGCCCTTGCCGTCACCACCAAGATGCGTCATCCGAGCCTGCCGGAGGTGCCGACGGTGCACGAGGCGGGTCTCGAAAACTTTGACCTGGCGCCGTGGTGGGGCGTCTATTTCCCGGCGGCGACCCCGCCGGACATCGTGCGCAAGGTTGGCGGCTGGATGAACAAGATCAGCGCGACCGAGGAGGCGGCGCAATTTCTCGCCCGCGTCGGATCGTTCCCGCTGGTGGAAGACGGCAAGACCGCCGCCGCGCGGCTGCAGGCCGACATCAAGCTATGGGCGCCCATCGTCGCGGCCGCAAAGATCGAACCGCAATAAGACACGACGTCACAGAACGGAGGCCCGGCTCATCGACAATCGCGCGGGCGTCGCCAATTGCCACGCGCTGTCGACTTGGTCTCGATGGGTGACAGCCAGCTATTTCCACGGCGTCACGGGCGGCACTTCGCACGGCGCCGGCATGTCGACGGTGTATTGAAATCGGTTGCAGAGCGTGGGTGGCTGCGGTTCTTGCATGCGTATCGAACTCCTTGCATTGCACCTGACGCCTAATTTTGCGTGTTTCTTGAATTGTTAAGCAGGAATTTGGGCCTGCAAGGCACCCACCATCATCGCGCTTTCAAGAAGGTTGCATTCTATAGTCTATAGCGCTATAGTGCATAGTGCGAGGAAGTACCATTGAGAATTTTCAAGACCAAAT
>JBGPOB010000415.1:0-2668 GCA_041487815.1 Xanthobacteraceae bacterium
AAGGCCTTTGGGCCGGGTCTTGTCGAGGAATGCCGTCAAACCCTTCAACACCACATCGGCGGTATATTCGCCCCCCATCGGCATGACGTCCTTGCCATAGATGCGGGTGTTGATGTCGGCGCGCCGCAGGATCGTATTGAGCGACTGTTCGATGTAGTCGGGATGGCCTTCCTCCAGCATCAGCACCGCGCGCTTGCCGGCGCAGAACTGCGAAATCTCCTCCGGCACCTGCGGATAGGTGACGTTGAGGCAGAGGATGGGAATGCGCGAATTCCCGAATGCGTCGGCGAGCCCGATGCGCCCCATCACCCGCAGCACGGTGTTGTAGAGTCCGCCCTGCATGATGATGCCGACTTCGGCAACATCGCCGGGGAAATGTTCGTTGAGCTTGTGCTCGATGATGAACTTGAGCGCGGCCGGCAGTCGCTGCTCGAGCTTCATTTTCTCCTGCGGGATCGTGAAGCCGGGCTGCGGCAGCCGTTCCATCTTGAACTCGGGCTTTTGCACCCGGTTGTTACGCGAGAATTGTCCCGTGCGGTTGGTCTTCGCGGGAAAGCGGCCATAGACATGGCAGGTGCGGATGCGCAATTGCACCATCACCAGCGAGTGCGAGGCTTCCGACAGTTCAAATCCCTGCTCGATCAGATTGACCATCGAAGGAAGATTGGGCCGCGGGTCCAGGAGCCACATCGAGGATTTCATCGCGAAGGCGTGGCTACGCTCCTGGATCACGCTCGCACCCTCGCCGTAATCCTCGCCGAGAATCACCACGGCGCCGCCGACGACGCCGGCGGACGAAATGTTCGACAGCCCGTCGGAGGCAACGTTGGTGCCGACCGGCGATTTCCAGGCGACAGCGCCGCGAATGGGATAGTTGATCGAGGCCGCGAGCATCGCGCCCGCCGCCGCCTCGCTGGTCGAGGTTTCCAGATGCACGCCGAGTTCGTCCATCAGCGGCTTGGCGTCGACGAGAACGTCGATCAGGTGCGAAATCGGCGAGCCCTGGTAGCCGCCGACGTAGCTCACGCCGGACTGCAACAGCGCCTTGGTAACGGCCAGAATGCCCTCGCCGTGAAACACCTCGCCGTCGCCAAGCTTCAGGGATTCGACCTCGGCCTTGAATGAGCGTTCCATGGCGCTTGCGAGGCTCCCTGACCGGATTCGCTCTAAGCGAAATAATCCAGATATTACCGGCTGTTATTAGTGATATTACGATTTCACCGGTGGTTGGGGGATAAATTAGACCCGCGCCCCGGCGCGGTCAAATGGGCGCAAAATCGGCCCGCAACCGATTTACACGCGATGTTCGGGTTGTCGAATCGTGCGGAAGCATTGGTACAGGTGGGTGGGCTCGAACCACCGACCTCCGGTTCCACAGACCGGCGCTCTAACCAACTGAGCTACACCTGCATGGGCGGCCGGCAAAATGACGCAGGGCCGCGCGGGGCGGAAACTAGCCTGCATTCCCTTGCAGTGGAAGATGACTTTGCAACGGCGTCAGGTCCGCCCGGATTATACCGACACTGACGTTTCAAGCGCGAAAAAACGCAAAAAAAGCCCGGGCGGTGAGGCCCGGGCCTTGAACGCTGAATGCGACCCTTACGTGATGAAACGCAACGCTACGGTAATGACGCTACTTACGCGGCCTTGTTGAGCACCTTTGTGACGCTGCCCTTGATCGGCTCTGCGGTATCGGTCGCGACCTTCTGGGCCAGCGCGGTCAGATCCTTGGTCTGGGCCGAAATCGTCTCGAACTGCTTGCGCGCGTGCGCGCTCGACAATTCGACGAACTCCGCCATCGACTTGGCGCCGAGCAAGGTGGCCGCGAATTCAAAACCGGCATTGGTGTTGGCGCGGGCGGCTTCGAGAGCCATAAGGCCGTATTGCGACATGCCCTTGGTGGCGGTGGCGTAAGTATTCTCCATGAGGTCAGTGGCCTCTTCGGCCGCGGCCTTGACCTTCTCGTAGCCGTCCTTCGCCTGGGCGATGCCCTTCTCGGCAAAGTCGCGGAACGCTGCCGGGACTTCCATGTTGCTCATGTCGAACTTCGACATATCGAAGGTCGGCATTTCGAATTTGGGCATTTCAAATTTCGGCAGTTCCGGGAAACCGGCAAACGGCGCGGCAAAAACGTTCGACTTTCCCTTGGATTGCGTGGCCTCGGTCATAACATCCATCCTTTGGCCGTCACCCGCGTGGCGCGGACCGGCCCGGTTACGTGTGGGGCTCAGGTCTCGGTGGCGGCGCATGCCCGGTAGTGCCGGCGGCTCGCCCACACCTGAACTCATTGTGATTGACTACGTAGCACGCATTATTGTGCATTGCAACAAAAATATTGCGACGCAACAAAAAACCTCGCGGATGGCCGCGTTTTTTAATCCTATAATATTGAAAATGTTACAATTTTGGCTTTAAGGATTCCATCGCAGCCCTGGCCTCCGTCGCCGCTTTGGTGGCTGTCTCGCCCAGTTCCTTGGCCTGCTCACTCAGCGTTTGCATCTGCGTGCGGATGAAGTCGGTGTGCAATTGCATCAGCGATTGGGGATCCTTCGCGTGCACGAGCCTCTGCGCGTACTGAAAGGCATTGGCGACGTTCTGCTCGGCGAAGGTCATGATTTTCGCGCTGACGTCCTTGGCGCCGGCCTGTGCGACCTTGCTCTGGTCTTCG
>JBGPOB010000416.1:0-2611 GCA_041487815.1 Xanthobacteraceae bacterium
CCGAAATCGTCATCGCCGCCGTGCTCGCACAGCGCATTCCATCGCGCGACGCTGTGTTCCAGAGCCGCCGCATCGACGCCGAGGATTTTTGCCAACTCAGAAAGTGAATCGGCGCGCTTGAGAATGCCGAGATCGACCTCCCTCAGGTTGTCGTCGCTCCACACATAGCGCAGGCCCTCGTCGTTCGAGGTCGGTTTGCCGAGCGGAAACATCTGGCGGCCTTCCTCGTCGCAGATCATGAACGCCGGATTTCGCGGGAAACGCTGCGTCACCGGATCGTAGTATTGCATGGGCCGCACGGCGGTATCCTGCGTGTAGGGCTGTTGCTCGGACATGAAACGTTTGCCGTCCTGATCCACCAGAATCCACGGCATCTTCAGTTTCACCCGGCCGGCATCGCCGGGGAACCAGTCCGGGAAGCGCTTGAGGCGGATGGCATAGGGATAACTCGGGTCGCTGTGGCGAAACCCGTAGGAGCCGTGAATGTGCCACATGTGCCAAAGCGCGGCGCCCAGGTGCTGGGCCATGCGAATGCCGTCTCCAGTGTTGGAGCTGCCTGCGGCGTTGAGAATGGGTTTACCCTCCAGAAATTGCACCCGCATGCCGGCATCGCCCTCGAAGCCGCCGGTTGCAAGAACCACGCCGCGGCGCGCAAAAATATTGTGCTCGCCTCCGTTGCTCAGAACCCGGACGCCGCGCACCTCGCGCGTCTGTGGCGCCGTGACCAGCCGCTGCACCGGCATCGCGAGGCGTATCTCGACACCATGCTTGAGCAGGTTGTCGTGGACGATCTTGAACAGCTTGGGTCCGTCCGGTGCGCCGTTGGCCCAAGGGTAAGCCTGGCGCGCGTCAAACCCCGGAACGTCTTCGACAGTCGTATGATAAAATGTCTCGGTGCCCGGCAGCGGGTAATTTCCGGAATTGCGCCGCTGCGGCCGTTGCTCGTGGATATAGGGCGTGTTGCTGCGGTCCGGGGCAGGCGCCTGGTCGCGGGACGTCGTGATCTTGGCGTTGTTGATCGTGGCGAGCTCGCGGACGTAGCGCTCGATGTCGCACATGCCTTGCGCCAGCGCATGGACCACATCGTCGGGAGTGCGATCGTCGTTCGTTGCCTTCAGGTACTGGAACGCCTTGCCGGGATCGTTGGCGCTACGCACCGCGCCATAAGAGCAGATCGAGAGGCCGCCCGGCTGCGTCGCCTTTTCGAGCAGCAACGTCTTGGCGCCGCGCTGCGCGGCATTGAGCGCCGCAATTCCGCCGGCAAAACCAAAGCCCGCCACCACCACGTCGAACGTCTCATCTTGCACGCGACATCTCCTCCAGATTTCCGCATATTACCAAATTGTTTTTGAGACTTCGCGGATTCCCCGTCAGGTATCGTGGGTCGATGGATGGAACAGCCGCTCCGCCGGGAATGGCGAGGCAATCAGCCGCTGATCGTGGGAGTAGCCGATGAACTGTTCGAGATTCTTGCGATTGCTCTTGAAGCCATTCGGCCACGGATCGGCACCGAAGTCCCGTTGTTGCTGTTCGTACAGGGTTCGTCCGTCGACCAGCAGCGAATAATTCGAATCGGCGTAGTAGTCATACGCGAGCTTCTTGGCATCGTCGAACATACGCTGCAGCTCGCGCGGCAGTTCGGGAAATTTCTCCGCCAGATCGCGCTTGACCACCAAAAGGTGCATGATCGGGTAGAAACCGTACTTCCTGAAGTACCGCACTTCTTCCGCACCCACGTCGGGAAACAACCGGCGATAGTGCTCGGGCCGGGATAACATCGAGGCGCGCGGTTGCGGCGAGATCAAAGCATCGACCTCGCCATCGCATAGCATCACACCCATGTCCTTGCCCTTGGCCATGACCTCGACCTTGACGTCAGCGCCGAGATCGACCTCGACGATTTCAGACCGCATGCAGACCCAGTGAATGCGCTCCCACGGCACATTGAATTCGAGCTTCAGATCGCCCTTGCCGAGGACCGAAAGGGTCGTTTGAAACGAATGCAGCCCAACCTTGCGGTCGATCAGGTCCGTCGGCGTCGCTATGCCCGATTTTGCGCCGACATAAATCTGTCCCGCGCTGAAAAACCGACGCGGAAACACCGGCACTCCGACGAGCGGCAGGTTCGGATCGCGCGCCACCGCCATGATGAAGGTGGACAACGACATCTCGGCGACGTCGAACGCTAGGTGTTTGAGCATGCGCTCGTGCCGGCCGGTGCCGTCGCGATAGACCGAACTCTCGCCCACTTCGAGCGGCGTAAAGGTGATGCCCTTCGGGGGACGAACCGTGTCATTGAAGAATGGAACGTGGCGGTCATAGCGATTGATCGCGATCGTGAGCTGCATGCCGAGTTTCCTGGCCCGTTGTCAGCCCTTCAGCATGGGCATTTTTGATGTTGCCGGCAAGTGAATCGACCTCGCGTCCCCGCCTGTCAGCATCACGATGGGTCTGCTATAAGCACCCGGCGCGACGGGAAGAAAAGTCGATCAAAGGATGGACAATGCGGAATTTAGTTTGGTACGCAACGCTGATGCTTCTCTACGGCTCAAACCAAGCGGCATTCGCCGCCGATGCCGACAATGGTTCGCGTCTGGCGCAGCGCTGGTGC
>JBGPOB010000417.1:0-2600 GCA_041487815.1 Xanthobacteraceae bacterium
AGCCGCGCGACTTCATATTCATCCTTGTAGGACATCAGCTTGAACAAATAGCGCGCCACGGCTTCGGCAAGACCGCTCTTGCCCGGCGTCTTTGTCGTCTCCGCCGCCTGCACCTCGGCAACTGCGGCCCGGTAGCGTTCGGCATAGGCCGCGTCCTGATAGGCGGTGAGAAATTCAATCCGCCGCGAAACGATCTCGTCGAACGATACCGACAGTTTGCGTGTCGGATTCGCCGCACCGGCGGCGGGCGTGGCCGCAGCTTCGACCGCCGCCATGTCAGCCGCCGCCCGCCGGCCCCAACGAAACGCGGCAATATTCATCGCTACCGCTTCGCCATTGAGTTCGAGCGCGCGCTCGACGGCTTCGGCCGACAGCGGCAGCGCGCCAATCTGGTAGGCATAGCCCAGCATGAACATGTTGGCGCCGAGCGACTGGCCGAGCAGCGCCGTCGCCAGTCGCGACGCGGCGATGAAATGCGTGTTGTCGCGGCCGGCCGCCGCGGTGATGGCGCGCTTGAGCCGCTCGATCGGCAGCGAAAATTCGGGATCGCGCGTGAATTCGCCCGGCAGGACTTCCGCGGTATTCACCACCATGCGGGTGCGGCCCGGCGTCGCCGCGGCCAGAATCTTCTTGTTGCCGGCGACGACAATGTCGCCGCCGAGCACGAGTTCGGCGTCCCGCGCGGCGACACGGATGGCGTGGATGTGTTCCGGCCGGTTTGCGATCCTTATATGGCTCTGGACCGCACCGCCTTTTTGCGCAAGTCCGGCCATGTCGAGCACGCCGGCGCCTTTGCCTTCGAGATGCGCCGCCATTCCGACGATCGCGCCAACGGTGACGATGCCTGTACCGCCGACGCCGGTGACGATGATGCCGTAGGTCTGATCGATCGCGGGCAGTTTCGGGTCGGCAGGCAAAGGCAGGTCGGGCGCGGCGGCGCCGCTGCCTTGCTTGAGCCGTGCGCCCTCGACCGTCACAAACGACGGGCAAAAGCCCTTCACGCAAGAGAAGTCCTTATTGCAGCTCGACTGATCGATCGTGCGCTTGCGACCGAACTCGGTTTCAAGCGGTTGCACCGAGACACAGTTCGATTGCACGCCGCAATCGCCGCAGCCCTCGCACACCAGCTCATTGATGACGATGCGCCGGTCGGGATCGGGAAACTGGCCGCGCTTGCGCCGCCGCCGCTTTTCCGCGGCGCAGGTCTGGTCATAGATCAGCACCGTGCAGCCCTCGATCGCAGCCAGTTCGCGCTGCACGCTATCGAGATCGTCACGATGATGGACGGTCAGACCCTTCGGCCATTCGGTGCCGGCGGGATATTTCCACGTCTCGTCGGTGACGACCACGACGCGCTTGGCGCCCTCGGCCGCGACCTGGCGGGCGATCTGCGGCACCGTCAGACCGCCGTCGTTCTTCTGGCCTCCGGTCATTGCGACGGCGTCATTAAACAAAATTTTGTAGGTGATATTGGTGCCGGCCGCGATCGCCGCGCGGATCGCCATATAACCCGAGTGGTTGTAGGTGCCGTCGCCAAGATTTTGAAACACATGCGCGCGGCACGAGAACGGCGCTTCGCCGATCCAGTTGGCGCCTTCACCGCCCATTTGCGTGAAACCAAGCGTCGAACGGTCCATCCATTGGACCATGAAGTGGCAGCCGATGCCGGCATACGCACGCATGCCCTCCGGAACGACCGTCGATGTATTGTGCGGACAGCCCGAACAGAAATACGGCATGCGCACCGCGACGTCCTGCGTCTCGGCGAGCACGCGCTGCGCTTCCTTCAGCCGTGCGACGCGTGCGCCAAGCGCTTCGTTTGGCGCGTATTTCAGGAGGCGCGAGCCAATGCAGATCGCAACATCATTGGGGTCGAGGGCGCCCTTGACCGGGAACAGCCAGTTACCCTGCTCGTCCTTCTTGCCAATACAGACCGGCTGGTTGGCGCTGCCATAGAGCTCCTCGCGGACCTGAACTTCGATCAAGGAGCGCTTTTCCTCGACCACAATCACCAAATCGAGGCCATCGGCAAACTCGGCAAGTTCCTGCCGGCTGATCGGCCACGGGCACGCGATCTTGTGAATGCGCAAGCCGAAGTCATTGGCCTTGACCTCGTCGATGCCAAGTTCGTCGAGCGCCTGGCGTACGTCGAGATAGCTCTTCCCGGTGGTGATGACGCCGATCCGCGGATTGCGGCCGCCGGAAGTGATGACGCGATTGAGCTTGTTGGCGCGCACGAACGCGAGCATGGCGTCGCGCTTGAAATCATGCAGGCGCGCCTCCATCCCGAGGATGGTGTCGTGCAGGCGGATGTTGAGCCCGCCTTCCGGCATCTGGAAATCGGTCGGCGTCATGATTTCGATGCGTTCCGGGTGGCCCTCGATGACGGCGGTCGATTCCACGGTCTCGTGCATGCACTTGAGCCCGACCCAGGTGCCGCAGAAGCGCGACATCGCCCAGCCGTAGAGGCCGTAGTCGAGAATCTCCTGCACGCCCGCCGGGTTCAGGATCGGGATCATGACGTCGATGAAGTGGTATTCGGACTGATGCGCGGTGGTCGAGGACTCGGCGGTGTGGTCGTCGCCCATCAGCGCAAGCAC
>JBGPOB010000418.1:0-2599 GCA_041487815.1 Xanthobacteraceae bacterium
AATGCCCATCTACATCACGCAAGGGCGGTATTCGCGCGATGCGGTCAGGGGCATGGTGGCACGGCCCGAGGATCGTTCCGAACAATTGTCGCGCCTGCTGGCCAAGGCCGGCGGGCGGTTGATCAACTTCTATCTGACGTTAGGGGCCTACGATTTCCTTATCATTGTCGAAGCGCCTGGCGAAATGCAGATGGCGTCGGCGTTGATGGCCGCCGCCAGCGGCGGAGGCGTTACGGACTTGTGCACCACGACCGCGCTGTCGCCGTCGCAGATGAAGGGCGCATTTGCGGCTGCCGCGGAACTTGCACGCGGTTTTCGTTCGGCGGGCGGCGTTTGATTGCAGACTGCATCCGGCAGTCCGGTCTCGCGCAACGAGACCGGACGACGAGACCGGACCTGGATTGGCGTTGCTAATGAACAGGCGCGCGATCAGTAGCAGACGTTGACCCGGCGCAGCCGGGGACCGAACGGGGTCGGAACCCAGCGCCGGCGCAAGCAGGAATCATAGCCGGCATAGACCGGTGCGCGGACAACGAACCGCGGAGCAAACCCGTGGCCGAAGCCGCCGTGCCAGCCATGGTGAAAGCCGGAATGTCCGCCACCATGCCAACGAGCGGAAGCCGCGGTGGGAGCGAGCGCGGCGGCGCCGAGCGCAACGGTGGCGGCAACCACGAGAGCGAATTTGCGCAACATGAAAAGTCTCCTGTCAATTTTCTGGATGCGGCGTTTCGCATCCGACCTTTGGTTGCTTCTTGAAGATTCCAAAGGTGCATGGTCAGTATCCTGGCACCTCGGGTCTGAACGCGCCGTGAGCCGCCGGTTTCTCGATTGTTTATCGAGGTGAACGCACAAATGCTGCGGCGTTCATCCTCGGTTCATTCGCATCGATGGCGCGCCAGCAGCGACGTATCATGGTTAGCCGAATTGCCTCCGAGGTGGCCGTTTCCGGTCAATTTCCACCTGGTGTCTCAGAATATCCGGGGGCGAAGGCCGTTGATCGGCATTTCAGTCGCAGCGCGCCGGCGCACCTCGGTGCTTCGGAGGCATCCGGCGGGAAGCCCGTCCCGTCCGCACTGCAATGACGTGCCGGCGGCCGCAAAATCGGTGCCTCCGTGGGCCGGCTTGCCCGTTTACGGCGTGACCTTTATAAGCCGCGCGACGTTTTTCGCCGTCAATCCGTCCCACCGGAGCCTATCGACCGGGACGTAAGGAACCAGTACCGATGCCTATTGAGCGTACCTTTTCCATTGTCAAACCCGATGCCACCGCGCGCAATATCACCGGCGCGATCAACGCCATGATCGAACGCGCGGGCCTGCGCATCGTGGCCCAGAAACGGGTGCGTATCACCCGCGAACAGGCCGAGACCTTCTATGAGGTCCATCGCGAACGCCCGTTTTTCCGCGAGCTCGTCGAATTTATGATTTCGGGTCCGGTCATCGTGCAGGTGCTGGAGGGCGACAACGCGATCGCCAGGCATCGCGATATCATGGGCGCGACCGATCCGGCCAAGGCGGCCGTGGGCACCATCCGCAAGACTTATGCAAAATCCATCGGCGAGAACTCCGTTCACGGATCCGACGCCGCGGACACGGCGGCGAAGGAGATTGCCCAATTTTTTGCGGGCAACGAGATCGTGGGCTAAGCACTGCTGGATAACAGCATCGCTTTTCGTCGTGCTCGTAGGCTGGCTAAGCCGCGGGCAAGGTCGGTAGGATAATGCCGCCGTGCTGCCGCGGACGCCGGGGCGAACAATTGGTCGGGTAGGAAACAAGAGGCAGACTGTGGATTTCATCTGGCAGGACATGGCCCATGGTTCGTTTTGGATCGCGGTGCTTCAGATTATCTTCGTCAACATCATCCTGTCGGGCGATAACGCCGTCGTCATCGCGATGGCCTGTCTCACGTTGCCGCCGAAGCAACGTCTGTGGGGCATGATCCTCGGTGCGGGCGTCGCGGTGCTGTTGCGCGTCATCTTCACATTAGTGATCGCGCAGGCGATGACCTACCCGTTCCTCAAGCTCGTCGGCGGCGCACTGCTGTTTTACGTCGCCATCAAACTCATCAGCGAGGATGCCGACGGTGAGGGTGAGGGCGTCGAGGGCGCCCAGACTCTCTGGCGCGCTGTCCGCATCGTCGCCATTGCCGACATTGTGATGAGCCTCGACAACGTGATTGCGATTGCGGCATCGGCTGAGAGCGCCGCGGCGCAGGTCGACTTTACCCATGCCGCTGCCATCAAGGCCAGCCTGATTGTCTTCGGCCTCGCCACCAGCGTTCCGCTGATAGTCGCCGGCAGCGCGATCCTCATGGCGTTGTTGGAGCGCTACCGTGTTCTGGTCTGGGGCGGTGGTGCGCTGCTCGGTTGGATCGCGGGCGACGTGATGGCCGCCGATGTCGCATTAAATGACTGGTTGAGTGCGCCGATGCTGAATCAGCTCCATATCTGGGGTGGACCCGTTGGCGGAATTTTCATCATTGGCGTCGGCTATCTCCTGGTTGGTCGGCACCGACGGCTGAAACTTGATGAAATTCTTGCCGGCGTCGCGCTACTGATATGGATCGTTGTTGAACGAACGAATGACAGCTTGTTCGGCGG
>JBGPOB010000419.1:0-2580 GCA_041487815.1 Xanthobacteraceae bacterium
CAGTCTCGGCGGCTACGCTCTGGCCGCACCGGCAATGCCGGATTCGTGGGGCGTTATTGTTGTTGCCGGGTTGCTGGTGGGATTTGGCACGCGGCTCGGCGGCGGCTGCACGTCCGGACACGGCGTTTGCGGCATGGCCCGCTTGTCGCCGCGATCGATCGCCGCAACCGCCATCTTCATGGCCGTCGCCATCGCCGTGGTCGCCATCCAAAGGCATGTGCTGGGAGGCTGACCATGACGCGCCTCGCCGGCAGTTTCGCTTGTGGCCTGATCTTCGGCCTTGGCCTTTTGGTGTCCGGCATGGTCAATCCCGCCAAGGTTCTGGCATTTCTCGACATATTCGGCGCATGGGATCCAAGTCTGGCGGTGGTCATGGCGGCTGCGCTCGCTGTTACGAGCTTTGGCTACGCGTTTGCACGACGGCGTGGACCGCCATTCCTCGCAGCGCAAAGTTATTGGCCGACAAGCCAATCAATCGACGGCCGATTGATTGCCGGCGCGACAATATTCGGGGTCGGCTGGGGTTTGGTCGGCCTGTGTCCGGGTCCGGCGCTCGAAAATCTGGTGACACTGTCGCCGCCATTGCTCGTGTTTATCGCGGCGATGATTGTTGGCATGGTGGCGCAGGACCTTCTGCAATTGCACAGCATGGCGCGCGGACTGCGCGAGCAAGCGCAGGTAAGCGCCGATGGCTAGCCTCAGCCGCGCAATTGGACCACCTGCCCGCCGTCAACGACAATGGTCGCGCCGGTGATATAGGCGCCGGCGTCGGAAGCAAGCAAAAGTAGCGCGCCGTCAAGATCGCCGTCCTGACCGAAACGTCCGACGGGAATGTCGCGGGTCAATTTCCGGCCCGCTTCGCTGGTGAGATAGTCGTGATTGATTTCGGTGACGAACCAGCCGGGTGCAATGGCGTTGACGCGAATGCCTTTGAACGCCAGCTCAAGCGCCAGTGCCTTGGTCGCTTGTACGACACCGGCCTTGGCGATGGCATAGGCCGCCGTCCCCTTGGAGACACCGATACCGAGCACCGAGGCGATATTGACGATCGAGCCGCGGGCGCCGGCCGCAAGCATGCGGCGCGCGGCTTCCTGCGCATTGAAAAATACCGCGTCGAGATTGGTGTCGAGTACGTGACGATATTCCTCGTGTGTCAATTCAACCGCCCGTGTCGAGTGCGCGACGCCGGCATTGTTGACGAGAAGCGTGACCGTCCCGAGGGCCTCTTGCGCCGCATCGAACGCCCGCGCCATCGCCGCGCGGTCGGTGACGTCGGCCTCGATCGCGAACGCACGACCGCCGGCCGCTTCAATTTTCTTGCACAGCGCCTCAAGCCGCGGCTTGCGCCGCGCCACGAGCGCGACCGCCGCGCCGTTTTCCGCCAGCACCTGGGCGAAACGCGCGCCAAGCCCGCTCGATGCGCCGGTGACGAGCGCAACGCGTCCGGCGAGATCGAAGAGTTCGGCGGCCTTTGTCATTTTGGTGATTTCCGTGTGCAGTTTCGGTCAACTCATTTAACCGCTTGAGCCCAACGCTCGCGCGACGCGTCAACCGTAGAGCGCGTGCGGCAGCCAGGTTGCGAGCCCCGGCAAAAACCATAATAGCGCGAGCGCGGCGAGCTGGATCACCACAAACGGAATAATTCCAATGTAAATATGCGCGGTCGTAATCTCCGGCGGCGCCACGCCGCGCAGATAGAATAGCGTCGGACCCAACGGCGGGTGCATGTAGGACGTCTGCAAGTTCATCGCGATCATCACGCCGAGCCAGACCGGGTCGATGCCCGGCATCTTCAACAGCACCGGCGCGACGATGGGAACAACCACGAAAATAATTTCGAAAGCATCCATGACGAAGCCAAGCAGGAAGACGGCCATCATCACCGCGAGAACCGCACCGGACGTGCCGCCGGGAAGGTCGAAAAGCGTGCGATGAACGAGGTCGTCGCCGCCGAACCCGCGAAAAACCAGACTGAAGAAAGTCGCGCCGATCAGAATGACAAAAATCATGCTGGTGATCTGAGCGGTGCGATGAAGCACTTGCACGACCGTGCTACGGAAGAATTTTCCGTGCTCCGCCTTGCGCGCCGCCAATAGCATCGCGCCGACCGCGCCGATCGAGGCCGATTCCGACGGCGTGGCGATGCCTGCCAGGATCGAGCCCAGGACCGCCACGATCAGCAGCAACGGAGCCGCCAGCACCTCGAGCAGTTCGAAAGCCAACGCAAATCCGTGCCGTGCGCCGGGGTCAGCAGGAACCGGAGGCGACGAGCGTGGCCACAGCGTGGCGACCAAAATCAGGAACAGAATATAGAGCACGACCAAACCGAACGCCGGAATAATGGCGCCGGCAAACAGGTCGCTGACGGTCACCGACTGCGGCGAAAACAGCCCCTGAGATAATTGAGCGGCCTGGTAGGCATTGCTCATCTGGTCACCGAGCAGCACCAGCACGGTCGCGGGAGGAAAAATCTGCGCCAGCGTCGCGGTCGCCGCCACCGTGCCGGCGGCGAGCCGCGGGTCATAGCCGTGCCGCAGCATCGTCGGCAGCACGATCAGGCCCATCGTCACGGTGGTGGCG
>JBGPOB010000420.1:0-2573 GCA_041487815.1 Xanthobacteraceae bacterium
CGATCATGCTACGGGGCAGCCACAAACTGCTCAGGGTGGGCTCGATCCGATCGCCAGCCGCCTGCCGCGGACTGCAATCCGCGGCAGGCCATTCCTTTCGGAACAGCCCGACGATAAACGAGTTCGCTATTACAAGGGTGGTGGGCTGAGCGAAGCGAGCCCACCATGCTCAGCGACGATTGCTCGCTCGAAGTCTCACCGCCGCGTCTACGGGGCACGGCGCGTTCCGCGCCTTTTCCCCACTTCACGCTTGCCGCGCGCCGCTCACTGGCCCGCTTTGCGTCCAAGATTCTTGGCGACTTCGGCAATCGTGGCGCGCTGCTGTTCGATCGCGGCGGCGAATTCCGCGGAATTGGCGGGGCGAACCAGTTGTCCGGTGGCGCTCAGCCGCGCGATCACATCGGCGTCGCCCGCCACGCTTTGGACATCGGCGGCGATGCGGTTGCGAACTTCGGCCGGCATGCCGCGCGGACCGAACAGGCCGACGAGACCATCGAGCGCCAGCGCGGGAAAGCCGGCTTCGATGCCGGTCGGAACATCGGGCATGGTCGGTGCGCGCTCGCGGTTTGTTATCGCGATCACCTTGACGCGGCCGGCCTGCACCTGCGGCCGCATGATCGCGAGCGCCGCCGCATAGAGCTGGATGCGGCCCTCGGCGAGATCGTTGACCGCCTGAACGGCGTCGCGATACGGGATTTTCGCGATGTCGAGGCCGCTGCCGCGCAGGAAACCCTCGAACACGAAATCGGTGGCGCCGGTCGCGCCGGCCCAGCTCAGCTTGCCGGGCTGCGCGCGCGCCAGCGCCGCCAGTTCGGCGAGCGAGCCGATGTTCAGCGATGCCGGAACGCCCACGGCGATCAGCGTATTGGAGACGCGGGCAATGGGCACCAGATCGGCCGCGTCGTAGGGCAGCTTGTCGTGCTGGAACGGGTGCGCGGTGAACACCGACGTCGGCGTGAACAGCAGCGTGTGGTCGTCGGCGGCGCTGACAAAGGCCGTGATGGCGACGAAACCGTCGCCGCCGGGACGATTCTCAACCACCACCGGCTTGCCCCAGCGCGGCGCCAACCGGTCCGCCAACACCCGCGCGGTGATATCGACGCCGGAACCCGGCCCGAGCGGGACGATGAACTTGACGGTGCGCTGCGGCCAGGTTTGCGCGTTGCAGGGCGCAGCAAGCGTTGTCATCAACGCAACCAATGCACCGGCGACGGCAGGTAATGCACGCATGCCCATCATCATGAACTCCTTAAGCCAGCGCGGCGCAGCACGAAAAAGACCGGTATTACTATGCGCATTGGCCGCTGCCAGTGTTAAGCCTACGCATTCACACCGGGCGTTATCAAGCGGAACCGCGGGCGGGCGCCGGTGTTTTCGGAATACGGGCGACAATCACGCCAGCAAAAGGCAGCATCCCATGCCAAAAATCACCCCGTTCCTGTGGTTCGACGGCAAGGCCGAAGCGGCGATGAATTTCTACGTTTCGATCTTCAAGAATTCGAAGGTCGTGAGCGTTGCGCGCTATGGCGACGCCGGGCCGGGACCGAAGGGGACGGTCATGACCGCGGCGTTCCAACTCGACGGGCAGGACTTTGTCGCGCTCAACGGCGGCCCGCACTACACCTTCACGCCGGCGATATCGTTCGTCGTCAACTGCGACACGCAGGCGGAAGTCGACGAGTTCTGGGGAAAACTTTCCGCCGCCGGCAAAACCAACCGCTGCGGCTGGCTCACGGACAAATACGGCGTGTCGTGGCAGATCGTTCCCTCGATCCTGGGCAAACTGATGACCGACAAGGATGCCGAGAAAACCAAGCGCGTCATGCAGGCAATGCTGAAGATGGACAAGCTCGATATCGAAGGATTGCAGCAGGCCTACGCGCAGAGATGACTTTGCGCGCATCCGGACTACATGGTGTTGTCATTGCGAGGAGCGCGCACGCGCGACGAAGCAATCTCGAGCGAGAGGCATTGCGGCTGAGATTGCTTCGCTTCGCTCGCAATGACGTCGCTTGATGGATTACGCCCCGCTCCATCCGGGCTACGCTTGCTCGCTACTATCTGGTGAAAGAATAACATGAAAACAAAACTCATCATCTCATTCGCAATTCTTTTGGTTTGCCTGATCGGGATTTCGATCATATTTTTGCTGGCAAAGCAAACAAAGGAGTTGTGACTATTGTCAACGAGCAATCCTCCGAAATTGTTGACGGTACTTTAGATATTTGCGGTCAGAAATTTGCGATTGGCAATTTGTTACCTGGAATGAGCAAGCAAATAAATTTCAAGATCACGACCGACTCTCATTACAGCGTGAGTATCAAGCTGGCATCAGGGCGTAGCATCAACGAGGATTTAGGTTATGTAACGCACGGCATGGATTTCGACGACGTTCTGCGTATTCGGGAGAATAATATCGCCCTTGATCGCAAGTAGCCCGCATGAAGCGAAGCGGAATGCGGGGATGACATACGGCGCGTTCGCCCCCGGATTACGCTCCGCTCCATCCGGGCTACGCCTGCTGCAACGGCCGCGCGCTAGAATGGCGTCTTCTCCTGCTCGGTCTTGCAATA
>JBGPOB010000421.1:0-2545 GCA_041487815.1 Xanthobacteraceae bacterium
CTGCGTTTGATTGCCAAGCGGCATCGCCTTGTTGACCACCGTTTGGGTCAGGACCAACGGCGCGAAGCGTCGAAGGTCGGCGATCGATTCAAGCGTCACGTTCTTCGGCGCCTCCGCGAAGCTTTCATGCACCGGCTTCTTGGCGTGGCAAATGGTGCAGTGGGTCTTGGCGATCGCCAAAACCTCGCTGTCCGAAACACTGCCGGTCGTCGCGCGTACCGCTGGTGCGGTGAGATAGACTGCTACGGCGACCAGAAATACTGCGGCAAACGCCGCCCAGCCATACAGATTGAAATCGTCGCCGGCGTCGATCCGGTTGAAGAAATGCCGTGCCAACGCGCCGATCAGAATGATCAGGGCCACGATCAGCCACGGCTGCGGATGGCTGGCAAGAAACGGATAATGCGGCGCCACCATCAGCAACAGAACCGGCAACGTCAGGTAATTGTTGTGGGTCGAGCGTTGCTTGCCGATCTCGCCATAGCGTGGGTTGGGCTGTTCGCCGCGCAAAAGCTGCGCCACCATTTTCTTCTGGTTGGGGATGATGATGGCGAAGACGTTGACGGCCATGATCGTGCCAATGAATGCGCCGACATGGACGAGCGCCGCGCGCGCGGAGAACATGCGCGCGTAGAATACCGTCGCGGCGAGAATGAGCACGAAGACGCCAAGCGCAAGCGGAACCGCGCGCTCCCCGAGCGGCGAACGGCACAAGACGTCGTAAACGACCCAGCCAACCGCCAACGACCCGACCGACAAGGCCGCCGCCTGCCAGGGATCGAGCCGCATAACCGAAGGATTGATCATGTAGGCGGGCGCATGCAGGTAATACTGCACGACCAGCAGGCCGAACCCGGTCATCCAGGTCAGGTAGGCTTCCCAGGTGAACCAGTGCAGATGGGCGGGCAGGCTCGGCGGCGCAACGCTGAACTTTTCGACGCGGTAGAAGCCGCCGCCGTGAACCTGCCATGCGGTCCCGTGCACGCCTTCGCGCTGGCGCTCGCGCGTGTCGAGCGAATAGTCGAGCGCCATGAAATAAAACGACGTTCCGATCCAGCCGATGCCTACGACCAGATGGGCCCAACGCAGCAGCAGATTCGCCCAGTCGCCGAGAAAAACGTCCATATCGAGGTTTTTCTTTTCCCCGGCGCGGGTGGATCAGGGCAGCAGAACCGATGAACCCGTCGTTGCGCGGCTCTCAAGTTCGCGATGCGCGCGCGGCGCATCCTTGAGCGGATATTTCTGGTTGATCGGAATTTTGACCTTGCCGCTGCCGACGACGTCAAACAGGTCGTTAGCGGACGCGAGCAACTCCTTGCGCGTGGCGGTGTAATTATTGAGCGTCGGACGGGTGGTGAACAGCGAGCCCTTCGTCTGCAGGATGTTGATATTGAACGCCTCGATTTGTCCCGACGACGAGCCGAAACTGACGAACATGCCGCGCGGCCGGATGCAGTCGAGCGAGGCCGGAAACGTGGCCTTGCCGACGCCGTCGTAAACCGCATCGCAGAGCTTGCCGCCGGTGATTTCCTTCACGCGCGCAGCAAAGTCTTCGTCGCGGTAGAGAACGGTGTGGTCGACGCCATTGGCTTGGGCGAGCGCCGCCTTGTCCTTCGATCCCACCGTGCCAATCACGGTCGCTCCTAGATGCTTGGCCCATTGGCACAGGATGAGCCCCACTCCGCCCGCCGCGGCGTGAACAAGAATGGTTTGACCCGGTTCGACGCGAAACGTCCGCCGCAGCAGGTACTGCGCGGTCATGCCCTTGAGCATCATCCCGGCGGCCTGCTCGTAGCTGATGCCGCCCGGCAGCAGCACGGCGCGCTCGGCCGGCACCAGGCGCTCCTCGGCGTAGCCGCCAAGCGCGCTGACATAGCCGACGCGGTCGCCGACCTTGATGTCGGTCACGCCCGGGCCCACCGCCACCACATCGCCCCCGCCCTCGTTGCCGGCAATGAACGGCAACCCGCCCGGCGCCGGATACGTGCCCATGCGAAAATAGGTGTCGATGAAGTTGACCCCGCAGGCACGCTGCTTGATCCGCACCTGCCCCGGCCCAGGCGCCGCAACCTCAACTTGCTCGTAGGTCAGGACTTCAGGACCGCCATGCTTGTGAACGCGAACTGCCGCAACCATCGACTTTCCCCCACAATCAGGATTTTACCGGCCTCTGTTGAAACATACCGACCTACGGCGGCGCAAGCGGCCAAAGCTCAGGTCTTGTCGCGCCCACGGCGCCGATGCATGGCCGCAATGTTAACGGCCTCGACCGCACCGGCGAACACCATCGCAAAGTAGATGTAGCCGCGCGGAATATGAAAGTCGAAGCCGTCCGCCAACAGGGCAACCCCGATCAGCACAAGAAAGGCCAGCGCCAGCATTTTCGTGGTCGGATGCTCGGCAATGAAGCTGCCGACATAACCCGACGCAAAATACATGACGGCGACGGCGATCAACACCGCGGCGATCATGATACGGATGTCCTGTGCCATGCCGATGGCGGTCACGATCGAATCGATCGAAAACACCACGTCGACGACGATGA
>JBGPOB010000422.1:0-2534 GCA_041487815.1 Xanthobacteraceae bacterium
CCGTCATGAAAGTCCGCAATTCGCTGAAATCCCTGCGTGGACGCCACCGCGACAACCGCCTGGTCCGGCGCAAAGGCCGCGTTTACGTCATCAACAAGACCCACCGCCGTTTCAAGGCTCGCCAAGGATAGTTTTGCAGCTGGTTTTGCGGCCGGTTTCAGGGCTGGTTTTGTGTAGCCCACGCTGCGGTGACCGGCGGCCGCATTGCCGCCACCCGCCGATACGCTAGATTAGCCTCATGAGTCCCGGCGCCGCCAAATTCGCCATCGCCAAATTCGCCGTCGCTATGTCGGTCCTGGCTGGCGCGCTCGCTTGGTCGTGCGCCGCGCCCGCGCAGAACGGCAAGTGGGTGCAACCGCCCGACAACATTCCCAAAGCGCCGGCCGGCGACAAGATTCGTAACATCGAGTTCCTGTTCGAGGCGCTGAAAATCGCGCCCGACGACGACAGCGCCAAGGCGATCGAAAACCGCATCTGGGCGCTCTGGGCCAGCGCCGGCGGCGATACCGGCAACCTTTTGATGAGCCGCGCGAAGAAGGCGATCGACGCCAAGAATACCGATCTCGCCATTCGTCTTCTCAATGCCATCATCGAAATCCGTCCGGATTTCATCGAGGCCTGGAACCGCCGCGCCACGATGTATTACCTCAAGAAGGATTTCGGCAATTCGCTGGCCGACATTCGCCATGTGCTCGGGGTCGAGCCGCGGCACTTCGGCGCGCTCGCGGGATTGGGAACGATTCTCGAGGAGGTCGGCGACGAAAAGCACGCGCTCGACGCCTATCGCAAAGCGCTCGCGGTGCATCCGCGGCTGAGAGGCATTGCCGAGCACGTCAGGGAACTTGCCCAAAAGATCGAAGGCCGCGATATCTAGCGCGGGGCCGTCGCTTATCCTGCGCGCGCCGGCGGCGACCTTGCTGCAATCCCGGCGCATCGTGCTGAGCGGCGTCGGCCACATGCCGCATCGCGCCGCGCCCGAAGCCGTCGCGGGAGCCATCGACGAAATCGTCGCGAAATCCGGCGATGGGCGGCGTAGCGCGGCCCGCCAGCCATGCGAAAGTGCCGGTCAGCCGCGTTGACCGCCAGCGGCCCGGTTCCTACAATCAGACGTTGTTAGCGCCCCGACCGAACTCGGCCGTTTTGCAGTGCTTCGTTTAGCGGTCCTTAAGGGCCAAGCGCGTGAATATCCGCGCGAGGATAAGCGGCATGCACATCATCGATTCCCATTTCCACTGGTGGCCCCGCTCGGTGTTCGAACAGCTTTGCAAGCGCAAGGGCTATCCGCGCGCGGGCGTCAACGGCAGCGGCGGTTACGATTACTGGCGCGCGTCCGGCGCCGGCGCGCATCTCAACAGCTGGGCCGAATGGTTCGACCTCGACAAGCAGTTCGAACACATGGACGGCCTCGGCCACCGCGTCGATGTCGTGTGTTCGATCGGACCGTTCTCGGTGGCGTTCTCGGACATGGCGCCGGGAGATGGGCGCGACTACGCCATGATGTGGAACGAGGAGATGGCCGGCGCGCAGCGCAAGTATCCCGGCCGCTTTTGGGCAAGCGCGGCGGTGCCGCTGCAGGACACGGCGCTCGCGATCGAAGTGCTCGACCACGCCATCGGCAAGCTCGGCCTGATCGGCGTCAATCTGCCCGGCAGCGTCGGCAGCGATCCGCGCATCGACGCCGAACGGCTTGAGCCATTCTATGCGCGCGTCGCCGAATACGGCGTGCCGCTGTTCCTGCATCCGACCGACGCGGTGTTCCAGGACATGCTCGTCGGCTACGACGGCGCGCTGCATCTGAGCCTCGGCCGCGTGATCGAGGTCAGCGTCGCGGCGGCGCGGCTCGTTCTTTCAGGATTGATGGAGCGCCATCCGACCTTGAAGGTCGTTTTGTCGCATACCGGCGGAGCGCTGCCTTATCAATCCGGCCGCATGGACAAGAACACCAAGGCGGCCAGGCTACCGAGGCCCGCGAGCACCTATCTCAAGCGCATGTTCACCGATACGGTGTCGCCGCATTCCGCCGGCATGAAGTTCGCCATCGACTATTACGGCATCGACAACGTGATGTACGGCACCGACTATCCTTGCTGGGATCCGGCGACCTGCCTGCGGCTGATCGACGAAATCGGATTGTCCGACGCCGACAGGCATAAGCTGTTCTATGCGAACGCGCGGCGCATTTTGGGATTGCGCGATCCTGCGCCGCAAACGGATCAGCCGGCGCGCGAGACCGCGCTGGCTTGATCGTCTCTACGCGTTCCTTGGCTTGGTTCTCGATTACGGTTGACTGCGCGGCGTTGTCGCCCGCGCTGAGCTGATGCTGGAGCGAAGGGTAAGCCGATGAACAGGTTCGCATCTCGACTTGTTGTGCCGTGCATGGCCGCGGCTGCCGGTTTGCTGGTGGCGCCGGCCGGAGCCGGTGCGCAGGAGTATCCCCCCGGCGATGTTCGTCTTGTGGCTGCGTTTCCCGCCGGGAGCGGTTCCGATGTCGTGGTTCGCTGGTTCGGCGAAAAACTCAAGCCGCTGATGAACCG